>PIVW01001008.1 GCA_003353825.1 Chloroflexota bacterium | reverse complement strand
TTCACGAACCCGACCTGATCGTGGTCGACGAACCCTTTTCCGGGCTCGATCCGCTGAATACACGATTGGTCAAACAGATCATGGAGGAGCAACGCCAGGCCGGTAAAACCATCATCATGTCTACACATCAGATGTATCAGGTAGAAGCGCTCTGTAATCGTATTGTACTGATCAACAAAGGAGAGTCGGTGCTTTATGGCGACGTAGCCCAGATAAAACATGAGTTCTCTGCCCATGCGATTTCCCTGAGCGGACAAGGTGATTTTGAGTCGTTGCCGGGTGTATTGGATGTACGCCAGCAGAATGGTACCTGGCATCTTGCGCTCATGTCGGGCGTTGATCCGCAAATGGTGTTTCGTGAGTTGGCCGGCCGTGATGGTGTGCGCATCGAACGCTTCGAACTGGCCGAGCCTTCACTCGATGATATTTTCGTGACTGTCGTGCAAGAGGGGCAATCAAGCGCCGGGGAGCAGGGTTCTGATGTCTAAAATCTACCTGATCGCCAGGACTGAGTACACTCGCATGGTGCGTCGTCGTGCTTTTGTGCTGGCTACGTTGGGCCTTCTCCTGTTCATTGCCGGGATTATCGGTCTAAGTATCTTCTTTTCTGTCACGAGGGGTGGGAGCGAGTTGCCACTCGCTTACGTGGATACCTCAAACGTGCTGAAAGAGGAGATCGTCGCCCGGTACGGCTCTGGTGATATCAGTATGACCCGATATGATACTGAAGAGGCGGCTCTGGCCACGCTACAGGCAGGTGATATCTCCGCCTACTATGTTGTGCCCCCAGATTATCTCGCAACTGGCGCCCTGACATTGAACTACTGGGATGAGTCGCCCTCTGGTAAAGTGCAAGCTCTGTTTCGGCGTGTTCTTCGCTCCAGTCTCGTAGCGGATGAACCAGAGGCGATCCGTGCGCGCCTGCTCAATGGTGTACACCTGACTTTGCGCTCTGCCGATGGACAAAAGGAAGCCGACGAGAGTGAGTTCATCAATTTCATTCTCCCATTCTTTGTGGGAATGTTCTTTGTTCTTGTGGTCATGGGCTCAGCCGGCTACCTTTTGCGAGCTGTAAGTACAGAGAAAGAAAATCGCATGGTTGAGGTCATGTTCACCTCGGTCGCCCCCTCTCACCTCATTTTAGGAAAGACGTTGGGGCTGATGGCTGTAGCGCTAACCCAGGTCGCTATCTGGGGCGCCACACTGATTGCGGCTGTGATTATTGGCGCCCGATTTGTTCCTTTCTTGCAGGTGCTGGCCATTCCCTGGAGCTTTGCCCTGATCGTGATACTCTTCTTTTTACCCACCTACGCTCTGGTCGCCGGCATCAT
>PIVW01001007.1 GCA_003353825.1 Chloroflexota bacterium | reverse complement strand
TCATACCAGCGCGAGATGTAGTCGTACAGTTTGATCTCGCTTTCCTGGCGCTGGCCTGTATAGCGATAATCGGTCTGGCGATTGGTCGGGGTTGCTCCATCCGCCCATTTGCTCCAGGTGTAGTGGTAGCCGCCAAAAGGTTTGAAGCTTGTCCTGAGCGAAGCCGAAGGATCTTTCTACCCATAGTACCTCACCGCCGCCGTTTATGACCAGGCTGGTGCTGCCCAAATGGTCGCCGATGGCACCTGGGAGCGCCAGGAAATGCAAGCTAGGGTAAGGCCGAATCTTTCGTGACTTGGAGTCTGTCGGGGGAGTCGCTCTCAAGGTTTTTTGGGACACGGATCAAGGCGGTGCCGCCCAAGGTGGTTTCAAACGGGAATTTTATACTCGGGTACCCAAGGATTGGATTATCCTCGAATATCTGTGTCTTGTTGACTTTTCCGGAAAGCTGCTAGATCCTCCATATTGCAGAGGATAGTGATCTTTATATATTGGCTGAGTTCACACATCTGTCGTGCTAACTCACTGGAAAGCGTGTAACTTCCGTGTTCGAGACTTGATTGCCACCATATGTCAAACCTTATGGTGTAGTTGTCGTCATTGAGGTATGGTTCGAGGAAGTCCTTCTTTGGGTACAAGAGCTTCAACAAATGCCTCGCATGATCATCAATGTCCATCGATTGGAGCAGGGCTGGTTGTTCGGGTTGCTTGATGTGTCTAGTATCGATCCGCCAAACTCCCCACCCGCGCTTGCGGTGGACTTGGTATACTTCCTGTTTGGTTGGGTTCCAGGCCTTACCAAGATAAGTGTCCCCTCTTGACCAAGCCTCGGTCGGTTCAATACTAAGTTCAGTGGTCAGTTTCGCATGATTCAGACTATCTGAGCCTATGAAGTAGGTAATACATACTTCCGTAATTGCCGGATCGTCGGACAGTTTATCGTTTCCATTCATATACTGGTACACTCCTAATGAATATAGTCGTAGAGATTTCCAAGAAGCTTGCCTGTGTTAGCGTTCTCAACATCGCCGTTGTCATATATTTTTGTCGAATGATAGTCGTTTCCCACTAGAATCTCGGTCTTGAGCACCTCCATAGCCTGTTTCGTCTGCCCCTTCGAAAGCTTCAACCCTCTTACCGTACGCTGCGTCAGGGTATGCTTTCCTGTTTGCAGAACCTTTCTGCTGAGAACCATCATCCCCTGCTCTTCAGGCAGCGGAAAGACCGAGCCACCTACATCAATACCCGCTTCTAGAGGCGAAGACAGAAAACCATCATTTTCCGAATCTAAGAGTGGGAAACCTGTAATCTCGCTACTAACAGTGCTTGTTCCGGG
>PIVW01001006.1 GCA_003353825.1 Chloroflexota bacterium | reverse complement strand
AGAGTCCCAACATGTGCTATGCATGTGCGACAACAAGACGGCGATAGCCTACCTGAACAAACAGGGCGGCTCGAGATCGAAACGTCTAACGTCGCTGGCAGTCAAGCTCGTGACGTGGTGCCTCGAGCACAACGTCATGACGCTCGGCAGACACATACCGGGCGACCAGAACGTCCTCGCCGACCTCCTCTCAAGGAAGGGTCAGACGATAGGCACGGAATGGTCACTCCACCCGACAGTGGCACAAGCGCTATGGGCTCGATGGGGGACACCCCACGTGGATCTATTCGCGACAGCAGACAATGCAAAACTACCAGTTTACATGTCTCTCGTACCGGATCCAAGAGCCCTAGCGGTAGACGCCCTCGCCCAGTCATGGGACGGGATACGGGCATACGCGTACCCTCCACTGCCAATTCTTCCAAAAGTACTGCGAAAGATGCGGCAAAGCACATGCGAACTAATCCTGATCGCCCCCTGGTGGCCGAAAAAGGAGTGGTCGCTAGACCTACTGGAGTTAAGCGTGGAACCACCCGTAAAACTACCGTTATGGCGCACACTGCTACGCCAACCACGGACCAGCCGGTTCCACGAGAACCCGCGAGTGCTCAACCTTCACGCATGGAGGCTGTCGCACGACACGTCCGTGGTAAGGGATACTCGGTTTCAGTGGCTGAACGAATCGCCCGAGGCAAGCTTCGAGGATCTTCTATAAAGGTCTACGATGCACGTTGGAATGGTTTCGCAACATGGTGTGCAAAGAAAAAGGTCAATCCTTGGTCTCCACAGATCTCGGATATCGCCAATTTTCTCGAGCATATATGGGGCGAGCTTAACCTATGTACAAGGACTGTAGAAGGCTACAGGTCCGCCATAGCCTCGACCCTCAAGAAGGTTAAACCTAACCTGAATGTAGGGGAACACCCAGATTTGTCAGCACTGATCGCCTCGTTCTATACAGATAGACCGGCGGCGAGCCGCACGATCCCGCAATGGGACTTGTCACTGGTGCTTACCATGCTAGGCAAACACCCATTCGAGAACATAGACAACCCAGAATCTGTCAGTTTGAAATTCTGGACGTGGAAAACTTGCTTCCTCCTCATGCTCTCTTCCGGAGCGAGACGAAGCGAGATACACGCGTTAGATGTTTCTCGAGTAGGATGGTCAAAGAACCAAGAAAAGGTGACGCTGAGACCCAACTTGGGCTTCATGGCGAAGAACCACGTGGCTAGAGATCCTGCTACAGCATTTCAAGGCTTTACCATTGTTTACTATAAAGGAAATGGCACCATCAGTGCCGGAGTCTGACATAGTCATTTGTACGGTGAGAGCGCTG
>PIVW01001005.1 GCA_003353825.1 Chloroflexota bacterium | reverse complement strand
GCTTTCGGAGTGAATTGAATTACATCGAGAAGCAGGTATAACGTAGTTGCCTTTTTATCTACTTTTTAAAGCTGGGTGTTTTCTCCAATATAGATAGTCACAGCCGTTCTCGACCATACTGGTAAAGCTGTCAGGTATCTGTCAGCGAGAGCGGGACATGCACCCGCTGACTACGAATAGGTTTCTCCAAACATACGATGTTCACTCCTTTGGATTCGAGTCGGCGGGTGCGCTTGAGATCGCTAACGAATACTCAGGGCTCGCCGTAGCACCGGCTCACCTATATTGGCTTCGAAGATCTCAGGCTGCATGCCCCACCCACGCAATTTAACATATTGGAGAGTTGCCATGAATGAGCAAGAAGTGATCGGCTACAGTGTTTATGTGGGTATTGATTGGGCGGACTCGAAGCACGATGTTTGCATTTGCCCGAGAGATTCACAGACACGAGAGTTCGATGTTATTCGCCACCGTGCCGAATCGATAGATGTCTGGGTGAAAGACATGCACCAGCGATACGGTGGTCGCATTGCTATTGCGGTAGAGCTGAGTAAAGGGCCGATTGTCTCGGCCTTGCAGAAGTATGACTTTATCGACATCTTTCCGGTGAACCCCGCCTCTCTGGCCAAGTATCGAGAGGCCTTCCAGCCCAGTCGAGCCAAGGACGACCCAACCGACGCCGAGCTTGCGGTGGATATGTTGCTGCGCCATCCGGAGCACTTCAAGGTACTGAAGCCCCAGAGCGTTGAGATGCGTGCTCTGGCGACGATGGTGGAACAGCGCAGGCGCCTGGTCAACGACCAGGGCCGGATCACCAATCGGCTGCGCAGTGCGCTGAAACAGTACTATCCGCAAGTGCTGGAGTGGTTTGAGCACATAGATACGCCCTTATTCTGTGCCTTTGTGAAACGCTGGCCGACGTTGACGCAAGCCAGGCGTGCGCGAGCCAACATGCTCAAGCAATTCTTCCACGAACACCACATGTACCGTGAAGAGGTGGTCGAGCGCCGTCGCCGGGCGATCAAAGCGGCAAGTCCACTCACCCTGGATAAAGCGGTGATCATGCCTTATCGGATGCAGGTCCTGGTTCTGGTTGAGCAGTTGGAGTTAATGTTCAAGGCCATCGGCCAGTTCGATGATGCCATCGCGAAGCTGGCGTCTCAGCATCCCGATTATGTGTTGTTCGAGCCACTGCCGGGAGCAGGTCCGTCCCTCACACCCCGGTTGATGGTTGCATTCGGTGAGCAGCGAGAGCGCTTTTCCAGTGCTGGGGATGTCCAGAAGTTAACCGGTATTGCACCGGTAACCGAACGCAGTGGGCAGAAGCAAGGGGAGCATTG
>PIVW01001004.1 GCA_003353825.1 Chloroflexota bacterium | reverse complement strand
AAATCGCCATGGGTCTCCGATTGTCAGCACAAAGGTCAATGAAGTGATTGGCCCCACACCAGACACCGTTTGTAACAGCATTGCCTGTGGATACTGTTCTTGTCCGATACGTTGGATCTCCTGACCATAGGCTTGGATCTGTATGGTGAGTTGATCTACTGTTTGGAGGATCGGTTCCAAAACCGGCTTCAGAGGCTCGGGCAATTCATCCTTGAGTTTGCTAAAATAGCGAGAGGAACACTTTGGCAAACGATGGCCGGTCGGTTTTACGACTCCACGAGCATGGTTGATCAGCGCAGTACGCGATCTAACCAGCGCCTCTCGCGAACGCAATACTGCCCATGCAGTCCGCGCCTCATTCCCCTTGTGGCAAATAGGGTAGAGCAGCTGTGGGTCGAAGCGACATAGGCGAGCTAGAAGTTCAGCATCGACCTCGTCGCTTTTCTGATTATTCCTATGGATAAGGCGTAGCTTACACGCGTTACCCACCAGTGCTTCGTGGCCAAGACTATTCACCAATTGGACCAGCCAAGGCGAGTGGGTTCCAACCTCCATGGCCACACGCATTGGCAACTTACCCTGGAAGTATCGTTTGAACGCCGCCGGGGTCGTGCGAATACGGCTCGATTCAGTCACTTCACCCTCCAAGTCCAGCACCGCAATCTGGCAGTAGCGATCTCCGATATCGATCCCGGCGCAAATCGTGTTATTATCTCCCATGGCCAGCCTCCTCGTTTTGGACCGCTTAGCGAGTCCGTTTTCACCTTGGGAACCATTATACGGTATCCCGAAGGGAGGTTGGCCTTCTCATCTCATCTACCGTTTAATCCATCCGAGCAAAACGTCGGCGACCGCCGGGACATTTCTGTCGATTTGCGCATTGTGGGAAACTAATATTTCGGCGAGCACAAGATCGAGCGACGATTTCAATAGAAGTTTTCCGCATCCACTGAATCGGTGACAGACCGACCCATGGATTGACATTTTCATTCCCACGGTCGGGATTTATATTCCAGGGCCTCGCTATTGACGAATATAGCTTCCATGAGTACGTTGGGAGCCAATTCTGAGCTTTACGTCAATAATTCCGTCGACCATTTAGCGTGGGAGTCTGCACCATCTGCGTAGCGGCCCCGGTCAAAACAGGACAAAAAAGACCCGAAAAGGAGTCAGTCGATGACAGGGAAAACTCTCCTTCATTATGAGATCAATGAGAAGATCGGCAAAGGTGGGATGGGCGAAGTCTTTCGGGCCCGGGATACAAAACTTGGTCGTGATGTGGCCCTGAAAATTCTGCCCGCTGAACTCAGCGGCGACCTCGAGCGGGAAGCCCGGTTCCGGC
>PIVW01000403.1 GCA_003353825.1 Chloroflexota bacterium | reverse complement strand
CCCCCCTCACCCATGAAAAGAAAACGATACCCCCTTTTAACTGACCTTGTCAGGCATCCAATATGATCTCTGGAGGTACGATGGAGTAATGCTCTGATATAACTCAACACTGCCAGTCTTATCCTCATCACCATTTGTACCCTGATCGGATCCATCCCTAGGGAGAGTACGTACCACGAATATAATTACAAGTTCGTCATCGGCTGTTGTGGGGATGATGAGGGGGGCTAGGTGGGGGTTATACTTCGGTGTTTTACCCTTACCAGACCAAGTTTGGAATCAGAGGTAGTAAATTCGCTCTATTCTTATCTCCAATCCTACCATACTGTGGAAACGACGTAATTTTTGTCGGTTCCAGCCCGTGTTGGACCACCTATCATGCCAACTTCTACGTCAATGCAAGAGCAGGTGGTTGTGATAGTTGTATATGATTAAAATTTTATGAGTTTCTTGTTCTCACGAGCACGAACACGAACACCTACATTGCGCCGCATTAATCAAACAAAGCCAGAATCGCCACAATAACCACAATAACCACAACCCCCCTAACCCAAACCTAACCCCATCATCACCACCACCACTACTAGTACTAATACTAACTCATACGCACAACCAAAACACCCATAACCCTAACCCTAACTGCCCCTTCACTGCTACTCGGAGTCCATAACGAGCTGCACAGACCTCAGATAGGTTCACGGCTTCCAGCGGGATAATGGGAAATACATTACGCGTTTCAACTCTAGCGTCACTCCGATCACCCGTAAAATCCGTCTCCTGGTCCATTCTCACTGTTTGCGAAGTTTCAGGGTCATTGGTTCGTTCATTCTGGAGCTATTGGAATAGAAATGGGAAAGTATTTACGTATTGACATGCGTAAAAGTGATTTTCATATCATTGACAAGTCCTCAGGATGTTACATGAACCGGAGTAAACCACACGTAGGTGTACACTTTAATAGGTGTACTCACATATAATCGTACATACATATCCTCATACTACTCAAGCAGGGTGCACCCCAATACGCTACGGCGGTGGGAGCAAACAGGACACGTCACGGTGATGCGAACGGTGGGGGGACAACAACGATTTGAAGTCCATTGAGGCGCTGTTATAGGCACCATTGGAGCTGCTGTCCAGCTACAACGAAGTTCCGCCGCCACCCAACCCACGCAAGCGCAAAGCGCCCGAGGAAACGGCCAGCGTCGCGTCACTCTCTACGCGTGAGTGTCGTCGCACAATCAAAAAGACGACCTCCAGCGCCAGTTGTAAGCACTCCAGACGACGCGCTATCCCAACCGCAAAGTCTACACGGACGCCTGCTCCGGCTTCAAGTACAAGTGCAAAGGCCTCGCGCTGTTTCTGGTCAACTGCAAAAGCGGAGCTGTCTTATAGGTTGTGGTGGCCCACCGCGACCGTCTCGCACGGATCGGCGTCGGACTCATTGAGCAGATCCTGGACCGCGCGGGCGTCGCTCTCGTCGTTCTCGATCAGACAGGGCTTGGCCCCGAACAGGAGCTCACTCAAGACCTCATGGCCATCGTACACGTGTTCTCCTGCCGTATCCACGGAAAGAGAAGGGAGAAGGTACAATCAACCTCACCAAAAAGGAGCGCAGCAACTGTAGCCCGCGGTACAAGGGCAAGACCAAGGAGCAGAAGGAGCGCATCAAGGCCGAGCTGGATGAGGGAGCGACGTGCCACGTGGACTGCTGCGTGCTGCTGCCGCTCGATTCCACACCGCAGCAGCACGCCTTCGTCACCAAGTGATTTCGCAATGCGCGACACACCTACAACTTGACCATGACACTCGTCCTGCAGGGGCGATGGCATGCACCGGACTGCACAGTTGCCGCCAACGTCATCGAGCGGGAACTGCAGCGCACATTCGTCGCAGCCGCGGGGCCGCGCTGCACGCGGCAGAGCGAAAGACGCCGTCATGCTGCTCACACCCAAGGTCGTGCGCCAGCAAGCGGTCAAGAGCGTCGTGGCCGTGATTAAGGCGCACCCCACGAGCGTCGCCAAGCGTGCCGCGCTCACTACCTACTACCCACACAGCACCAGGCTGCGGCGAACGGTCCGGTTCAACCCGCAGTTCAAGAGTTGCCGCCTCGCGCACGACTCGGTCAGTGTTGCGCTCAAGAGCTTTGGGTTTCTTGACGCCTGGTCGTTTTCGCTCTCCGCCTGCTGCAGCCGCGCCGTGCGCTCAACCAGCACGCGTCGGTTCGCGCCGCAGCTGTGCTTCGCAGAAGCGGATGCGACGTGTGTATTCTCTTGTATCCACCTCAAGGAACCGCTGCTCACGCCCGCGACCGCGGAGCGCAATTTCAATCTGCACGTGCGCTGCGGCCAAGCGTTTCTCATGGTACCGCGCAGCGTGGATCTGGCAAGCGGCTCCCACGACCGAAAGGCCGCGTTGCGGGCGTGCGACTCCGGCACGATGTACGCAAATTCGCTACGGCTTACTCTTCCGAGTGTCGCGTCACTATGTACGGCGGCAACACGACGCGGGTGCTGCAGAAGCTGCTGCGGCGCATCGACTGCTGCAAGGTGGTGTGTACGACGTGGTGGGCACAGTCTTTGCACGGCGCAAGGCGGCGGCCAAAGCCGAGGTGCGCGGCCGGTCACGACGGTTTCGCCGTACGCGCACTACTGGGTCTGAATCAATTCGTGGCGCACAGCCGCCGGTGTGTTGAGAGTGTGCTGAGCACCACCCTGCGGGGCGCCAAGAAAGAAAAAGTACCATGCCTCGCTGCGAAAAGCGTCGGACGTGGTACGAAGCCTGCACTACAACGTAGCGCACGCGCTGCTGCGCACCCATCACACGGTGATGCTGCCGACTAACTCGTCGCACCACCGGTGACGGGGGGGTAACGGCTGGCCAAATCAGTGAAACACCGCGCAACGCTGCTGCAGTTTGGCAAGTTCACGGAGCGGCTGGTGCGGGTGTCGACATTTTACGCCGACAGCCGCATGCTGCGCCGACCTGAGGCGTACACGAGCAAACAGTGCGGGCGCTGCAAGCTGAACGATTCGCTTAACGGCGACGAGACGTTTGTATGCGCCTTGGAAACGTGCGGCACCGTCGCTAACCGTGACGTACGCGGTGTGCGCAACGTCATTCTCTTGCGGCTTCCCGCGACAGCTAGCTAAGAGAGCTCTACTAGGAAATGGCCGGTTTCGTCATCCCGATTATAAAATCCAAAATCACCCATTCTTGAGCAAGGCTAGCCATTTGCAGATGCAAGTGGTAGTTAGTGTTGGTTGACGTTCGATAGGTTTTTAATAAACGGATATAACAGTGTGATTTCTAAGTGATTTGCTGTAAAAGTCAGCGTTATAGTAAAATGATTAAGGGCAAAAGAGGGAGGCTGCTGCTGCTTCTGTTGCGATTGTTTTGGTGATCTACCTGTATTCTTATTGAGTACTTGTAAAACAGTTTGAATTTGAATCTGAATTGGTATCGACGTACCCCAAATCACTACCAATGGGGTGATGCTCATTAGCTATTTGGACGGACGTTGAGAGGACACTTGCATACTGCCCTATTGTTACCACCACTATACCGTACTACAAGGGTAGGATGGAGAAGAATGAATGCTAGTACTGTTGTTCCATCAAAGGTGTCATTCTAGTATCTGTATTACAAGAATTACTCCTCCTCTCCATCACCCAAGCCTGAACCTGTTTACGCTTCTTATTGCAATCTCAGTAGTTAGTGTAAGTTAATTAAACGGTAAGGCATAACATAAATGATCCGTCATGGCCGGGGGCAGGTGCTTCATCGAGGCGAAGGGGGCTTTACTTACAGTCATAATGTAGTAAACCAAAACTGCAAAGCCTACTACAGCAATGATGATATACAAAATCATCCACCTGTGGTCGATTGGTCACCGTGAAACAATGATTTGCTCTTCTTCTGAACCCCACTGAACCAACAAAAGCCGGCCTAGGCAATGAGATCTTACCCAATGGAGTCCCATGCTTCAAACCATGATTCAAATAATTCAAATAACCCACCCTCCTTCTCAATGAGATCATTTGTGCTGCCAAGTTCCTCGCCACTACCGGATGCTATCTCCATTGTGCCCTGACTTACCACCGCCACAACTGCAAAAGGCTGGGGACTGAAAATGCAAGAATATAGTTAGTAGTAACAACCAAAGGAAGGACTATAGAGATAGTAGCATCACAACATGCTGATTGTGCGTGGTGAAGGGCAATGTTAGCACACACACACACCTGACAGCCAGTTGTAAAGCTTCTATGCGAATTTCCATTCCTTCACTGGTATCTGGGGAATTCACTATCACCTACATATTACATCATCATCTAAGTGAGAGTGCGGTAACAGCTCAGGTGTTCTCATGTATCTAGCTAAGGCCCTCCACGCTGCTGCTTGTAACTTCTTGTGGTGAAGAGATGTTGTTCGGGGTTCATTGCTTGGGATTGGCACGCACTTCGATTTGACAACACTGAGCAAGTTTCACGGTGTTGTCAAATCGACGAGGCTAGACTAGATGACTCAGAGATTATTTAAAGGTTGTCAAGTCGTCCCTACAACTCTACCTGTTTGATGTTACCCACCCCACCGTCCTCAACTGGAACATACTCATTTCCAGTTGCCACCTCAGTGACTGTCAAAGACATGTCATTCACCTTGAGTTGGGGTAAGAAGTGCATTTGGATTTTCTTAGTTGTTTATTATATGGTAGTCGTAGTACGTTCTGCTACGCGTTGTGGTGACTGACACTCAAGCAGCACGTACCAGCTGAGCTATGGATCCCACCGCAGAGGGTGGATCCGTCCAAGTTAATGTGACCTGATGGGATTCCGAGTGAGTCTCTTCAGTAATAAGTTGTTTCATCATTTCATTCTTCCGTCAAAGAATAGGGTGAGAGGAGTTGAGAAGAGGTACTCTATTATCGCCGTGCAATTCTTTTTGTCATTCGTAGTCTCGAAAATAGCAAGAGCAAATATCATGTGTCTGTAATCGAAGAGCATGCGCTGCGTGGCAACAATACATACACACACGAGGCGGCTGCATTCATTTCATAATCCAATCCAGACTACCACTGTATCATCCTGTCTACATCTTCAGGTTTATATTTATATTTATACCTTCACAAAGTGGTTGCTGCTGTCTGTGACATTGTATGCATCCAGAAACAGGTGATGTGACTCATCCACGCGAGTGAATTCCGCATACCTGTCATCTTCTTTTCCTGTAAGGAGGGAACACTGCTACGTTACTATACGTCAGACCTAGGATGATGATCGATCAATTAAAGAACAGCAGTCCCTTAATCCTAACGAAAAAGAACGATTTTTCGAACACCCAAACCTGAATAACCACCGCAAAGGTGCTTGCTTTGCAAAAAAAAAAAAAAAATCCCTGCTCACCCACCCATTGGGTAAAAAAGAAGTTTTTTATTTTTCTTCCCC
>PIVW01000402.1 GCA_003353825.1 Chloroflexota bacterium | reverse complement strand
AGTAATCGACGAAATCATAGTCGAAGCCGTGATAGAAGACGGCGAAGTCGTGGCTGAAGTAATCGACGAAGTCATAGTCGAAGCCGTGATAGAAGCCGTGATAGAAGACGGCGAAGTCGTGGCTGAGGTTGTCGACGAGATCATTACCGAAACAGTGATAGAAGATGGCGAAGTCGTGGCCGAAGTAATCGACGAAGCAGAAGTTGAGGTGGTGACGGAAGGCTAGTTGAATTCGCAAACGACGCATAACAGCAATTTGATAAGAGATCGATCCCACCGGATCGGTCTCTTTTTTACACTGAGGCCTGCCCGATTCGGATTCGCCCTCGAATAGAGCAATGATGGGACGAACGATAGTGCTCGAACTGAATCAGATAATACATTCAGCTCAACAGGCTGTTTGACAAATCGTGCAAGCAGTCCGACAATAGATTGTATGAAAAAGGAACCCCCCGCCGTTTGTTCAACCACACCGGGAACGCAATGCTTCAGTCCCACGTCTTATCTTAAAGAATGCCAAGATCAGACACAGGAGTAAGCGTTACTGGCCGTTCCTACGTCTCTGTTATAATGACCCCATTGGGAATATCAAACGATAATCCCCGCGCCGTCCCAAGAGGATAAGAACAATGGCAGATAAATTTGATCGATTTACCAAGAAAGCACGAAGAGCTTTGCAGCTTGCGCAGGAAGAAGCACAGCGACTCAATCACAACTATATCGGAACAGAACACCTCCTGCTAGGGCTAATGAAGGATGAAAACGGGGTAGCCTCGAAGGTGTTAATCGAACTGGGGGTTGAGCCAAATCAGGTTGTTAGAGCAGTAGAACGCACCGTGGGGCGCGGAGAAAGACCTCCCTTTGGCAAACCTACTCTGGCACCCCGCACCAAGCGAGTGATCGAACTTGCGGTCGATGAAGCCCGCCTGATGGGCCACCATTACATAGGCACCGAACACCTGCTGCTTGGGCTGGTGCGTGAAGGCGAGGGTATCGCCGTCAACGTGTTGCGCGGGTTAGGTGTAAGCCTGGATCGGGTGCGTACACAGACAGCACGATCGATTTTGCAAACCCAGCAGCAATCCACAGGAAGCGAAAATGTCGATAGCGACACACCGTTGGTCGATCAGTTGGGTCTGGACCTGACCGAGCGTGCCACTGAAGGGAAGCTCGATCCAGTAATCGGCCGCGAGACCGAGATCGAGCGAGTCATTCAGATCATGTCACGACGCACGAAAAACAACCCGGCCTTGATCGGCGAACCCGGTGTCGGTAAGACAGCCATCGTCGAGGGTCTGGCACAGCGTATTGTCGTCGGTGATGTTCCCGAACCTTTACTCAACAAACGCCTTTTGATGTTAGATGTCGGCTCACTGGTAGCAGGCACGATGTACCGTGGTCAGTTCGAAGAACGACTCAAAAAAATCATCGAGGAGATCACCAACGCCGAGGCCATTCTCTTTATCGATGAAGTACACATGTTGGTCGGCGCCGGCGCTGCCGGTAGCAGTGTCGATGCAGCTAACATACTCAAACCCGCTTTGAGTCGTGGCGAGATCCAGGTGATCGGGGCCACAACCCTGGACGAGTATCGAAAATACATCGAGAGCGACGCTGCCCTCGAACGTCGATTCCAGCCCGTTTTCGTCGACGAACCTTCGGTTGAGGAAACGATCGAGATCCTGAAGGGTGTACGTTATAAATATGAAGAGCATCACCGCCTTTCGATCAGTACAGATGCCCTGGAAGCAGCTGCTCGTTATGCAGCGCGCTACGTACCCGACCGTTTTATGCCTGATAAGGCCATCGATCTAATCGATGAGGCATCCAGCCGAGTGCGTATGTATAAAACGCCTCTGGCAGCCAATTTGCGAGAAACCTTCAAAGACCTGAAAGCCCTTCAGCTCGAAAAAGAACAGGCGTTAGCCGAGCAACGTTATGACCATGCTATCGATCTGCGTTATCGCGAAGTCGAATTACAAAATCAGCTAGATCAGATGCGGGCCAGCTGGGATACGGCCGAGCGTCCGGTCGTCGATGACGAAGACATCGCTGAAGTTGTTGCTATGTGGACCGGCATCCCCGTAATGCGCATTGCCGGGGAAGAAAGCGAGCGCTTGTTACAAATGGAAGACTATCTGCAGGCCCGCGTGATCGGACAGCCGGAGCCGGTTAAAGCGATGGCAAAAGCTGTGCGACGTGCTCGCGCCGGGCTCAAGGATCCAAAACGACCGATAGGGGCCTTCATCTTCTTAGGCCCTACCGGTGTCGGCAAGACCTACCTTGCGCAGAACCTGGCAGAATTCCTCTTTGGTTCACAGGATGCGTTGATCAAAATTGATATGTCAGAGTTCATGGAGCGGCATAATGTCAGCCGGCTGGTGGGCGCCCCTCCCGGCTATGTGGGCTACGACGAAGGTGGCCAACTCACCGAAGCTGTGCGCAGAAGACCTTACAGTGTCATTTTGCTTGATGAAATCGAAAAGGCACATCCAGAAGCCTTTAACATCCTGTTGCAAATCATGGAGGATGGCCACTTAACAGATGCCACAGGGCGTCGTGTGGACTTCCGCAATGCCATCATCATCATGACATCCAATGTCGGCGCCTCACTCATTCGCCATGGCGGAGGGCTGGGCTTTACTATTACCGATGATGAAGAAAAGCAGAAAAGCAACGAATACGAAGATATGAAGAAACGGGTGATGGATGCCATGACGCGGACCTTCCGGCCTGAATTCATCAATCGGCTCGATGGCGTCATGGTGTTTCAATCTTTAGACCAGGCATCGATCAAAGAGATTGTGGATCTGGAGCTACAACGTGTTCATATGCAACTCGGCGAGCATGAGATAACGCTGGAAGTGCTTGACTCTGCAAAAGCGTTTTTGGCAGAAACCGGCTACGATCCCAAGTTCGGCGCTCGCCCATTACGTCGAGCTATCCAGGAACATGTCGATGATCCTTTGAGCGAAGGACTCCTGGCCCGCAACTTCGAATCTGGCGACACGATTCGGACCTTCCATGAAAATGAGGCCAAGGAACTCACATTCCAGGTTGTGGAACATGCGGAAAAGGAGACCGTGATTGAAGAGGCGCTGGAGGCACTGTTGGGCTAGGCGAATTCCATGAAATAATGATCCAGGGATTTGCGCTACTAAGGAATTCGCTCGAGGCTTTTTCAGTTTGAATTGGATCATTATTTCGCTGAAAAAACCTAACCTCTGTTCGCAGTATGGCATTTCGCCATAAGATGTGCTAGTTGTACTGCCAGACCCGGAACATCCGTGGTCTGGCAGTTTTTTGATCGTTGCCGAAATGACTCCGCCATGCTGAATCCGCACCCCAGTCGAGCACGAATTGACAGGGTCTTCCTGTTTACGCTAGAATATATCGTTACCAGAACAAATGAGCTGTTTTCTAAATAACTGCTTGTCTTTAAATACATATGACATCAGACCAGTTCATCGTGGCGCTAGTAGCTATGTGGTTCGTAGTAGGCGATTCATCGCCGTGGCAGGTACGCTAAAGCGCTAAAGCGCTTACTACAAACTGGCTCCTTACTTATGCCGCTTTGTACTAGGCGAAATCGAAATAGAGAAATGGCAGATTTCGCACTCGGATCAGTATCCCCCTGAGAAATTCGTGAAATCAAATTGCCGGAGCACGGAAATATGGCCAAAACCCGAACACAATTCGTCTGCCAGGAGTGTGGGTATAGTCAGGCAAAATGGGCCGGGCGCTGCCCCAAATGTGGGGAGTGGAACACGATGTCTGAATTCGTAGAGCAATTGGCCCAAAAGGGATCGAGCGGTCGCTCCGCCTTTGCATCCCCAATCGGCGTGGAACCTGTGGCTTTGCCAGATGTGCCGGCGGATAGCGGCGAACGCATCGCCCTCAGTATCGGTGAGATGGCGCGTGTGCTGGGCGGCGGCATCGTGCCCGGCGGTGGCGTACTCATCAGTGGTGATCCCGGTATAGGCAAGAGCACGCTGCTAATCCAGATGGCGGCGGCGGTGGCTGAGAGCCGACGCAGCGTACTCTACGTCAGCGGCGAAGAATCAGCACATCAGGTTAAGCAGCGGGCAGAGCGGGTGGGCGTGAAACCCGCCAATCTCTACCTCCTGGCCGACGTCAACCTCGACAACGTGCTCGTCCAGGCGCAAAACATGAATCCCGGCTTGATCATCGTCGACTCTATCCAGGCCGTTTATCTCGATGCCTTGCAAAGCAGTGCCGGTAGTGTTACCCAGGTGCGAGAATGCACCTCGATGTTGTTGCGATTGGCGAAAGCGCAAAATATCCCCTTATTCCTGGTCGGACATGTCACCAAAGAGGGGTCTATCGCCGGACCACGGGTCTTAGAACATATGGTGGATACGGTGCTCTACCTGGAAGGGGATCGTTTCCAGAGCTATCGGCTTTTGAGATCGGTCAAAAACCGCTTTGGCTCTACCAACGAAGTGGGTGTGTTCGAGATGAATCAGCGCGGCATGGTAGAGGTTACCAATCCCTCTGAGATGTTTTTGGCCGAGCGCTTGCCCAACGCCTCGGGCAGTGCTATTGCCGTACCCATGGAAGGAACGCGACCGCTACTGGTCGAGGTGCAAGCCCTGGCCTCAACGACTTCATTCGCCCAGCCTCGTCGCACCGCCAATGGCGTGGATTTCAACCGCTTGTTACTCATTACAGCCGTCTTATCCAAAAGAGTTGGCTTGCGACTTTCTGATCAAGATATTTTTGTCAATGTGGTTGGTGGGCTCAAAGTCTCGGAGCCTGCCTGTGATTTGGCAATCGCCGCGGGAATTGTCTCTTCGGTACGTAACAAGCCGGTCGCCGCCGATATAGCGCTGATTGGAGAGATAGGACTCAGCGGCGAATTACGATCCGTCAGCCAACTTTCGAGACGACTGATCGAAACACAGAAACTTGGATTCAAACGGGCTCTTATCCCCCAGAACCGGCAGAAGAAGGATATTGATCCGCCTCCCCAGGGCCTGGAACTGATCCGGGCAAGATCATTGTCCCAGGCTATCGAGGTCGCCCTCATCGGCTAACGCTTGATGTTCTGATTCCGTCGACTTGTCAGCCGTGGCAACAACCGGGTTTGCGGGTTCTTCGTGTACATGTTCAGACTGCATCACCAACTCTGCTTGTAGAAACCCCTCCTCATCCAAATAAAAAGATTCAGCCCGAATCACGCCCCACATGCGGCCGCCATCCAGAAGCTCAACACGTTGGGCATCCATGTTCCCTTTATAGGTGCCGGCTACCGAGACCGCTTTAGCACGAATATCGGCAACCACGCGCGCTTCGGATGCAATGATAACATTGCCAAGCGTTTCGATGCTCCCTGCCTCGACGACACCGTCGATTCGGATCGAGCCATCACAACGAATGTCACCTCTCAGGGTAACGCTGGCGCCAATAGTCAATTCAATCGAGCCAGGTTCTGGACG
>PIVW01000401.1 GCA_003353825.1 Chloroflexota bacterium | reverse complement strand
ATTACCCAAAAAGTAAAGATTAAGGACCGGAGCTTGCGCGCAAAACGTATACGCTAGATCGTAGTCGGGGTCGGTGAGTGGGCGAATCGTGGGGCCAGACATGCCGTAACAGGGTGGCTGAAATCTGCTGTTGTGCGTCTATGTTTTGGACGAAGTTGGTATCTGTCGCCGAAACCTTCGAGATTGATGGTGACCAGGGCGGTGGGGATAGCTGCTTGTAGTTCGTGCTGTTTGAGCACAGTTTGTCCAAGATTTGGGAATTGAGTCGTTGTTCGGTGAGTTATCTATCACTCATAATGCGTCCACATGCGAATGATCTTTACGATCCTATCATGATCGAGTATCTCATAAACAAGTCTGTGTTGGATATTGATGCGGCGCGAATACGCGCCTTCCAGGTCACCAACCAGTTTTTCAAAGCGAGGGGGAGACTGATAGGGATTGTCACGTAGTATGTCCAACAATGCCTGAGCTTGATACTTCAAGCCGCTCGCAGCCAATTTCCTGGCATCTTTGCGCGCTTGTCTGGTATAAACCAGTTTCCAACTCACCAATCAAGCTCCTCTCCGCAGTCCTCGACCGGCATCGCCAGTCCATCCTTAATTGATTCTCGCATTCCAGGAATGAATAGCAGATACAGTGTTTCCTGCACCGCCAGCCAGTCCTCTTCTGACAGAAGTACTGCGTTATTTCGTTTACCGGTAATAAGAATCGGTACATGTGATTCTGAGGCCTCGTCGATCAACCGGTAGAATCGGGACCGCGCCTCACTCGCCGTCAACGTAGTCACTGTGTATCACCTCCTGGGGAATGCCCAGATCGTACGATTTTTCGTACGGGTTGTCAATCTCTGATGATGGTGGGTGATCGTAGCGGTATTGAGGCTGAGGCACTGTGCAACTCGCTAAGGTGTTCAAAGGGTACATCAGCCCAAGAAATTGTCAGCGCACAAGATGCCTGTGAAACCTCCGAAATACCGTAGTTCAAATGGGAGGATTTCTTTTGCTACGATCACCTATAGTTCGAGCCGAGTTCGCGACCTCTCTTGCCCGTTGTGGTGCTTCGCCGACGTAATCACCGGCATCGAGAAATGCGATAATTTTATCCGCTGCGAATAAACGCACGAATTCAGTCTCTGATGCCAAAAGGTCTTTCAAGGGATTTGGATGCCCTTGTTGCACAGCCGCCCAAGCCGTGAGACTATGTTGGCGTATCGCTTCGTGCAGTTGCTGGCGATCACCCCCGGCTTTTACCCCTTCCATGAGCAGACGTTCGCAGGCGGCGAAGACACCATAAGCTTGCAGATTTCGCTCGATGGCTGCTGGCCAAATATTGATATCTTTTACAATGTGTGTGGTTACCCGCAACAGTTCGTCGGTCGCCAGGAAGGCGTCGGGGATGATGCTGCGGCGGTTGGCTGAGTCGTCGAGTGTGCGTTCCAGCAGGTTGTGGGCTGCGTTGTGCCAGGCGACATTTGGCAATGTGGCGACATAGCGGGCGATGCTATCGATCTTCTCTGCCGAAATGGGGTTACGCTTGAATGGCATGGCCGAGGAACCGACCTGGCCTCTGCCAAAGGGTTCGGAGAGTTCGCCAAAAGGTGGAGATTGCAGCAAACGCAGGTCGAAGGCAAATCGATAGAAAGATTGCGCTAATCCGGCCAGGGCGTTGAGCACCAGCCAGTCTTGCTTACGAGGATACGTCTGGGTTGTGGCAGTGAATGCGTTCAAATCCAGATCAAGCAAAGCTCGCTGTTCCAATTCGCCCGCAGAAACATCCAGTCCTCGCAGTAATTGACTATACGAAGCCATCGTTCCCACCGCCCCTTTAAGCCCTTTCGCTTTAAGATCAGAACGGATACGCTCGATTTCCTGCCAATCCATCACCAGGTCTTGCAAGGTTTGGGCAAAGCGGTAGCCCAGGGTTGTGGGCTCGGCCGGCTGGATGTGCGTATACCCCATGACAACCGTATCGGCGTGGCGTTCAGCCAGATCGGCAAATAGTGTGATCAGTGATCGTAACTTCGCCAGTACCAGGTCCAAGGCCTCTCGCTGTCTTAAAACCTCGGCGTTATCGACCACGTCCATGCTGGTGGCGCCCAAATGGATTACACCTCCACCGATCTCACATTGTTCGACAAAGGTCTTGATCTCGGCCATGACATCATGCCGTGTCACTTCTTCTATTTGTAATGCCCGTTCGATGTCGATGGCTTCGGCATGGGCTTCGATATCGGCCAATTGTTCGGGCGATACCAGGCCGACCGCAGCCTGAGCCCGCGCCAGTGCCACCCACAGGCGTCGCCACAACAGGCGGCGATGGGTTTCGGAGAAAACCTGGCGCATGTCGTCGCTTGCGTAGCGCCAGGTGAAGGGAGATTGATAGATGCTGTGATCTGTCATATCGTTCGACTCAACGTCAATCTGCCTAGATCAATCACCGATCGCGTCTCTAACAGGAAATCCATGCCAAGGATGCCGTCAATATCGAGGCCATACTGCATGGCCCCCACTTCGATACGTAAGTTATTTGCCTGCAATTCGCCCAGTTGCACACTACCCATCCATTTTTCAACAACATATTCGACGCCGCCTACACCATGAATTTCCAGAATCGGAACATCTGGCTCGATATACATTCCGATCTCGGCCACCTGTTCCACTGGAAATATACTAGTAGCGGAGCCTGTATCTAGGACCACGTCTTGTAACTCCATCATGTTGCCCTCGTACTCGAGTACCACACGTACATATGGAAGTCCATTTCTCAACGAAATCTGCATCAATGTCCCCTAGCCCCGAATCCCTGCCCAGTAGCGCACAGTAATCTCGAGTTCTTCACGACTGGTATGCACAACAAGGTATTCTCGCTCAGGAGCACGAACATGCAGTTCTTTGTAAGCTTTGAAGCTAGTCAAGCTATCGGGATAGGCATTGACGACTGAAAACTCCTCGATGATACGTTGATCGTTTTCATTATGGGCCTGAATGGCCTCGACCAGCACCCACTGATCTGGATAGTGTTCACGAACGGTTTTCCAATTCATGACAACCCTCCTTACAGGTTAAGATGTCTGATTATACCATGGCGCAGTGGTCTTTATACAGCAAACATCTGCTCACGTTCGGGACCTACAGAGACAAAGTCCACTTTGACACCGGCAAGTTCGCTAAGGCGATGAATGTATGCCCGTGCCTGCTTAGGTAGCTCATGCCAATGACGACAATCTTCGGTCGAAACCAGCCAACCCTCCCAGGACTCGTATATGGGTGTGACATGATAAAGAACGGGGGTGTCGGGCATCAAGTCTGTAATGATCTCACCACTGGGTAAGCGATAGCTGGTGCAGATCTTGAGTGTATCGAAATGATCTAGCACGTCCAACTTGGTGATAGCAAGACCTGTCATGCCATTAAGCCAGGCAGCATAGCCGATGGCCACACCATCGAACCAGCCGCAGCGCCGCGGGCGACCGGTGGTGGCGCCATACTCATTGCCAACATCACGAAGTTTTTGACCATCGTCATCGAACAACTCTGTGGGAAAAGGCCCGGCGCCGACAGCGGTGCTATAGGTCTTGACAACACCGACGACCTGCTTGATCGAACGAGCAGGCAATCCTGCACCACTGCTGGCGTAGGCGGCTGTAGGATTGCTGCTGCTGACATAAGGATAAATGCCCCAATCCAGGTCACGCATCACACCCAGTTGCCCTTCAAGAAGGATGGCAGCATCGATCTCGATAGAGCGACGGGTCATGGGCATAGTGTCGACAATCCGCCCTCCCAGTTTTTCCCGATAGGTCATGAGTAAGCTATACAATTCCAGGCCGTCAACGGCTTCACCACCCAAGATATCAAGCTTACGATTGATGGTGCGTAAAGCGTTGTCGAGGCGTGCTTGTAGCCAGTCTGGTTGTAGCAGATCGCCAATACGCAGACCGGACCTGGCTGACTTATCGGAGTACGCTGGGCCAATGCCCCGTTTCGTGGTACCTATACTGTCCTTGCCCCTTGCTCTTTCCTCCAGTTCGTCCAGCTCGCGGTGGTAGGGCATGACCAGCTGGGCGCGAGTGCTGATCCAGAGATTGTCGAGATTGACGCCAGCCTGCTCGAGCGAATCCATCTCGGCCAGCAAGGACTGCGGATTAACAACGCATCCACTACCAATGATGTTTTGCGTGGCAGGGTTGAAGATACCGCTCGGGACAAGATGCAGGGCGTGCTTGCCATACTCATTGATGACGGTATGGCCGGCATTGTCGCCTCCCTGGAAACGGATGACGACATCGGCCTGCTGGGCGAGGTAATCGATAATGCGGCCTTTACCTTCGTCGCCCCATTGAGCGCCAACAACTGCAGTAACGGTCATAGTGTCTGTTCCTGTTTAGGTGAGAGAAGTGAAACTGAAATGATGAACTCGACAGGATATCGTGTGGGTCTGGAATCATGCGGATTGCGTGTTGCCTACGATGAAGAACATGTATTCGTCTTGACCAGCGCAGGGGGTGTTGTGCTGCATGATTTCTACAACACGGTCGAAAAGACTTTTCGACAGATCAGCCTGGAATTGGATGGAGGCATGCCGTCTGGCGAGGCCCGGCATCAGCCACTGGTTCTACGTATGACGATGTCTGTTCCGGGTAGGCGTCCGGCCGTGATTGATCAAGAGCTGTCATCCGACCTGATGGAATACTTGCGATTCCGACATCTATTTAGGCACATCTATGGATTCGAGTTAGCTTGGGAACGCTTGTTGCCTCTGCTAGAAGATATGTCTACAGTGCATGGGACGTACCTTCTCAAAATCCCGGGGTACTCGTCGAATGAATTCGGACTCTAAGGGCGTGCCGCCGAACGTCCACCTACGTGGACGAGTTGATTCCCCGAGTTATTGAGAAGATACGTTTACGCTCACTGCATCTTTCAGAACCGCCGGGTCAATTCAGTTTCTACCTGGTCCCAGCTCAAACCTTTCTCTGCCAGCAGTACCAGCAGGTGATAGATAAGATCGGCGGATTCGTAAATCACCCGGTCATTTCCCTCCCCCTTCGAGGCAATGATCACTTCCACAGCTTCTTCACCGATCTTCTTCAGTATCTCATTTTCACCTTTATCGAACAGGAAGGCTGTATAGCTACCCGTGGGCATGTCGGTCTTTCGGGTTTGAATCTTCGTCCAGAGTTGAGCGATGGTTGATTGCGACATGGTATTGGTGTCTCCTCGAACTCGTTTAATTCAGTATCGTGTGGTTCAGTTCCAGTGTCAACGTTCTTAACAAATAATCGGATGGTTCGTTCTCAGAATCAAATACTATCGATTAAAGAATGCCGTATAGGCTGTTCCAGGAAAATAGTAATCCAAAACTCGTGATACGTGATACGTGATACGTGATACGTGATACGTGATACGTGATACGTGATACGTGATACGTGATACGTGATACGTGATACGTGATACGTGATAC
>PIVW01001003.1 GCA_003353825.1 Chloroflexota bacterium | reverse complement strand
ACCCTGGCCGTACATCGCAGAGGTGATTGCTGAACGTCGCAAGGGTAACGCTCCCCCTCCAATTCCGCTACCTGCTGCTTGAGGATTAGCTGATTCGCAGGGGGGGAGTGAACGGTTACTAAGAAATATTCAATATAATCCTTATAATAGCTCCTCATTGTACTAGGGTCAGTCAAGACATCTTGAACTAATTCACTTGCGACCGCATTGTAGTTAGATGGATTCAATGTACCTGTTGGTAGATAGCTTGTCCAAATATCTCCTAGGCGGTTGGCATGTTTTTGTAACGCAAGTCCGGCCTTGTTGAAAGTCTGTTTGCCTGCCGGGGCTTGGGTTGCATGGTAAAGGCTATCGGGATCAAGGCCCAATAGCTCATCCATTTTTCGGATTGCACCATCGGCATGTTTCCCTAATTGATTGCGTAGGAATCCTTCGAGCGCTTCCGGACCGCCTTCTTCTAATGCCTCTTTGGCCCCTTTTAGGGCGACTTTACGGGCAACATCATCAATAGGCAATCCAACCGGCAGTAGATCATCCGGTTCAATCGCCTCGAATCCCACCGCTAGAGCGATGTTCAGACCTGCCATTAGCCTATCGCCCCGAGATGCACTGGGATTCGCCAAAACCCGCCCGGACTGATATGTATCCCATGCTGTCCAACCGTAGTCTATCGCTTTCAGTACTGCAACACCAATAGCAATGCAGGCTGCTGTACTCAGACCATCAATGCAATGCCCAGTAGAGTCAGTATATCTGAGAGGATTATTTCGGGTATAGGAATATCTGTTAAGGTTCTGTGGATCAACAGGCTCCGGCACAATCGTATCAGCCTGCAGGAAACGGCCTAGTGAAGGATCATACCATCTTGCTCGATAATCATACAAACCAATGTCCGGCTCCTGCCGCTGGCCGGTGTAACGCATCGGCGTTTGTAAGTCGATATCGCGGCCGCCTTGGTCTTTGCGATAAGTATATCTGCTTTCGCCGTAGGGATAATATCGCTCTTCCCATAGTTTCTCGCCAGCGCCGTTGATGATTACGCTGGTCGAGCCAGGCTTGTCCTGAGCGACGTCGAAGGATGCTCTTTGAACACGAAGCGCCTGCCATAGTCCTGGCCGTAGCCGCTGCTGCGGGTGAAGGTCACCAGGTCGCCGCCCGCGTAGTAGTATTTGGTGTAGCCGCCGACGGTGGAAGTTTCTTCGTTGACAACGGCGGCTTGGCTGAGTTTGGTTTTGCCGCCCTCGAGCGATTGGGCGGACTCGACCTGCTGCATGCCCGCCATGCAGGCGCTGCCGCTATAGCTGGGGGTCGATGACTGGTTGAGCTCGATCAGGTCCAGGCGCGAGTTGG
>PIVW01000025.1 GCA_003353825.1 Chloroflexota bacterium | reverse complement strand
GCGTAAACTACTTACCATTCTTAATGCCATCGTCCGCGATCAACAACCATGGCAACTTGAACAACCTACTTCATACTAGGTCTACGCTTGACAAGCAACACAATTGCTTCGTGGACGGGCTGGTTCCCCCAAGCTATTGAGAAGATACAACCACTACCTAAATGATTATCTTGGGAGGCTTTCCCAAGAAACGTCACGAAAAGATGCTTGCCCGTGCAAAGCCTCTGGTTTTCTGCTTTTAACGGTGGCCCAGCCTAACGCCTGGGTTCAAGCGATTGGCAAGGGTGTCGAGGCTACACTGCCTGAAGGCACCTTTGCTGGCTCAATACGGCTGATTAAAAATCGGGCTGCCCAACAATTCGCTTGCAACGATTTGTTGGGCAGCGTTTTGGGTTAGTATTTCAAAGTGAAGGCCGAGACAACAGCAAATAGGGTGGGGTTTAGACACGCTTTTCCCTGTGAAACCCTATGTTTTCCTCTGCGATCTCTGCGATCTCTGCGCCCTTTGCGGTTAATAGGCTTATTTCAGCGGACTCGATTATGGTAACCGTGAAACTTGCGCTTGGCATACTCAACCATCGAATCATTCAGGTCAGTAACGATGATTTTTACATCTTGCGGTAGGGTATTTCGGAGATGGCGGGAAGTAATGCCCGTACCTGCGGCGGTTTCCAACACTGTTTCCCCCTCAGGCACGAACACCCGTTTAGCAAGGTCTATCGCATATTCTTCGAAAATAAGCGGGCCCAGATACCGGTCGTACGTAATGTTCAGGAATTGACCCGGTAAAAGCTGTCTGAGAATCAATCATTCACTAGTTTCTCTATTGTATTCAAGGTCGCTCAATGGGCTGTCTCTGGCTCGAAGAGGATTCAGTAATTTTTCGGGTAAACAGAGGCATGCACAAGTTTCGGTTATTAAATAATCCCCATTCCTAAGTTTTCTCCATAACAGAGCTGGCACATCCCTCTCCTCAGCATAGTATCCTCGCTAACACTTTTTGGCCGTCGTTGGTTGTCCCTTGTTCACATATAAGTTATGATATTGTTCCATTGGTAACATTCCGCACGTACTCGACGTTGATCCTCATGAAATGCACGGCGATCGAGACTCATCACACCCGGCAGGAGGTTGTCTATGCAGGCTACACAGACTCTATCCTTTTATCGTTCCACCATTGGGCGAAAGGTGATCATGGCTGTCACCGGCGTGGTTGGTATCGGCTATGTGCTCGCCCATATGTACGGTAATCTCAAGATTTTCTTCGGCCTCAGTTATTTTAATCATTATGCCGAAGGCTTGCGCGCGTTGGGTGCCCCAATTCTGGGGCATGAGCACGCGCTGTGGGTGATGCGTATCGTTCTCATCGGCTCGGTCTTTGCTCATGTTTGGGCAGCATACACCTTGTCGATACAAGCCAAACGCGCCCGGCCTGGGGATTACGCCGTCAAACGTACTTTACAAGCCAATTACGCCTCCAAATTGATGCGATGGGGGGGCGCACTACTGGCTGTCTTTCTGCTCTTGCACTTGATGCAGTTGACCTGGGGAACACGCTTCGTCGCTGCTGGCTTCATCTCCGGTGATCCTTACAGCAACGTCATCAGTACCTTTTCTTTTGTCCCAACCGCTATTTTCTACGTAATTGCCGTCGCTTTTTTGGGATTACATCTCTACCACGGGGGCTGGAGTATGGTGCAGACATTGGGATGGCTTGATCCAAGACATGACAAACTGGTGCGCATTCTGGCCGCCTTGCTGGCCTCGGTGATCTTTATTGGATTTTCCATCGTTCCCCTGGCGGTCATGCTAGGCCTCGTACGCTAAGCTCGGAGATATAAACATGACAAAAAGAACAAAGGCATTGAACCCATTTAACGTGGTGGTCGCCGAGCAATCGCTGGATGGTCGAGTGCCAGAAGGGCCTATTCAGGAGTTGTGGGACGGCCATCGATTTAATATGAAATTGGTGAATCCGGCCAATCGTCGCAAGTATACTGTGATCGTCGTAGGGTCGGGTTTAGCAGGCGGGTCGGCAGCAGCATCACTGGGCGAGATGGGCTATAACGTCAAGTGTTTCTGTTATCAGGACAGCCCACGACGAGCCCACAGCGTGGCAGCACAAGGTGGTATCAATGCTGCCAAAAACTACCGCAATGACGGTGACAGCGTTTACCGGCTCTTCTACGATACGGTCAAAGGTGGCGACTACCGTTCTCGTGAGGCCAATGTCTATCGTCTTGCCCAGGTCAGTAATGCGATCATCGACCAATGTGTGGCGCAGGGCGTTCCCTTCGCCCGGGAATATGGCGGCCTGCTACATAACCGCTCGTTCGGTGGCGCCCAGGTCGAACGCACATTTTATGCACGCGGCCAGACAGGTCAGCAACTGCTGCTCGGCGTCTACCAGGCGCTTGCCCGTCAGATCCATGCCGGCGCCGTAGAGATGCATAACCGTACCGAGATGTTAGACCTTGTGCTTGTCGATGGTCGAGCCAGAGGCATTGTCACACGAGACATGGTCACAGGTGACATCCAAACCTGGTCAGCCGATGTCGTGGTACTTGCGACCGGCGGTTACAGCAACGCTTTCTATCTCTCTACGAATGCCAAAGGTTGCAATGTCACAGCAGCCTGGCGAGCTTACAAAAAGGGCGCGTTGTTCGCCAATCCTGCCTATACCCAAATCCATCCCACCTGTATCCCACCTGTTGGCGAACACCAATCCAAATTGACCTTGATGAGTGAATCGCTGCGCAATGATGGGCGCATCTGGGTGCCTCGTCAGGCAGGAGACACCCGACCGCCGCACGAGATCTCCGAAGAAGAGCGATATTACTATTTGGAGGAGCGATACCCAAGTTTCGGCAATTTGGTACCACGTGATGTAGCGTCTCGGAACGCCAAATCGGTAGTCGATGACGGCCACGGTGTCGGCGAATTGCGCAACGGCGTTTACCTCGATTTTGAAGAAGCCATAGGCAGACTCGGAGAAGATGTGATCCGGGCCCGTTACGGCAATTTGTTCGACATGTACGAGAGCATTACCGGCGAAGACCCCTATAAAGCGCCTATGCGCATTTACCCGGCCTTGCACTACACCATGGGTGGTCTGTGGGTCGACTACGATCTGATGAGCAATATCGACGGCTTGTTCGTGATTGGCGAGGCCAATTTCTCAGACCATGGCGGCAATCGTCTCGGCGCCAGCGCCCTCATGCAAGGTCTGGCGGACGGCAACTTCATCCTTCCTTATACACTTGGCAATTACGTGGTCGCAGCGGGCAAATCAGAGGTCGACAGCAGTCACCCAGCTTTTGCAGCAGCAAAAGAGGAAACCATCGATAAGATGGAGCGTCTACTGGCGGTGAACGGAACCCATTCGGTCGATTACTATCACCGAAAGTTGGGTAAGGTCTTATGGGAGCACTGTGGTATGGCTCGAGAGGAAGCGGGACTGCTAAAAGCGCTTACGCTTATCCCTCAGATTCGAGCCGAGTTCTGGGAGAACGTACGTGTGCCTGGCAGCGCCGGCGATCTCAACCAGAGTTTGGAAATGGCCGGTCGCGTGGCAGACTTCATGGAATTAGGTGAAGTAATGGTACTGGATGCACTCTACCGTACGGAATCTTGCGGCGGCCACTATCGCCTGGAAAGCCAGACCGATGAGGGTGAGGCTTTGCGAAACGATGAGGATTTCTCATATGTCGCAGCTTGGCAGTATTCAGGAGATGACGAAACGCCGATCCTGAACAAAGAATCTCTGAAATTCGACTATGTGCCATTGTCGCAGCGTAGCTACAAATAAGGGAGAGATACCATGAAACTACTACTTCGTATTTGGCGACAGCCCAATGCCCGCAGCGAGGGCAAATTTGTAGACTACCAGCTCGACGATGTCAGTCCCGATTCTTCTTTTCTAGAAATGCTGGATCTCCTCAATGAAGATCTGGTGATGAAGGGGGATGAGCCGGTGGCATTTGATCATGACTGCCGCGAGGGCATTTGCGGCATGTGCAGCCTGGTTATCAACGGCCTACCTCATGGTCCCGAGCGGGCAATTACCGTCTGCCAACTGCACATGCGTCATTACAAAGATGGCGAGACCCTGATCATCGAACCGTGGCGGGCCAAGGCCTTTCCCATACTCAAAGATCTCATCGTCGACCGTAGTGCTCTGGACCGCATCATCCAGGCGGGCGGCTATATCTCTGTATCGACAGGCGCCGCCCCCGATGCCAATGCCATCCTCGTTCCTAAACCAAAAGCCGAGAAATCGATGGATGCTGCCGCTTGTATCGGCTGCGGCGCCTGTGTGGCAGCCTGCCCGAACTCCTCGGCCATGCTATTCACCGGAGCAAAAATCACACACTTAGGCCTTCTTCCCCAGGGTGACGTCGAGCGCCACGAACGGGTGGCCAGCATGGTCAGCCAGATGGACGCCGAAGGCTTTGGTGGTTGCACGAACTTCGCCGAATGCGCGGCGGTATGTCCCAAAGAGATCGGTTTGGATGTCATCGCCCTCATGAACCGACATCTAATCAAAGCGGCATTTAAAGGCGTCAGCTAAGGCGTCACACAACACCAGGCTTTTACAAGAGCCGCCGTGCTCTCCCCTGCGGCGGTTCTTTGTTGCAGAATAACCGTGGTCGCTCTCTCCAGCGCTTTGTAGATAAGTAGATATCGCACCAAACGCTAATCGTTCTTGTCTACTTATTCCTTGACTAATTCTTTGAAATGCAGACAGGGCGCTTGCCTGAGGACAGCAAATTGCCTTAGAAACCAAAACCCCAGCTAGGCGAGAGCCGAGGCCGGGGCTTTGGAGAGAGAGGAGGAAAGGAGCTTAAAAGGAGGAACCACCGCATTCCTTCTTGGGCAATGTGCCCTGTCTGTCTACACTTATAACTATACAGAGTAAAGCTGAGAACCGCATGAATAAGGGGGAAAAGTAGGGTTAGAGCATGAATATGTTCGTAGATTTTGTGTAATCTTTGCACCTATTTGCAGCACCACTGCTTAAGGGATCGTTTGTAAATAGACAAGCAGATCAGGAACCTGGTAGGCCGGGAGACTGCTAAATTAGTAGACCGGGACTTGTCTATAAAACGAACGTTGAGGTGCGATTCACTCGGCCACCATAGCCGTTCACGAATCTGTGCGATCAGTCGGTAGGGTTCACAACAGGCCTGACATTACTTGACAAACACATTCGCGCTGCGCCGTTACATGTTCTGCTCTGTCATAACAAAACCGGTCACTTACGACGATATCCGCGCACGACGCAACACGGAACACACACATCATATCACATAAATAGCGTTAGAAAATATCCAGCCACGTGATTTTAACCAGTAACGTTTCCAGGCTTCGACGCGGTAGACGCCAGGTTCTGTGACCTCAAACCGGAGACTGTCACCCTGAATATGAGCCACTGCACCATGGCCTGCGCGTACGAGTCTCAAATCAGCCTTAGCCGGAAGATCGATCTCGAACGTAATCGATTGCCCGGCCGGGATGTGATCTCCCATGATGTATGTGGTGTCGCCGGCACGAGCCTCAAACCTGAATCCATCGCTCGGGTGCAGCATATCGTAGGCCACCCAAGCGCGCCCTAATCGCAAGGCTTCGTACACCAGCACTCTATCGTGATCGAAATCCTGAGTAAAAGGTTCGGGCGTTAGAATATGTGTATTCACTGCTTGAAAACAATAATCGTACGATAAAAAACGGCGCCTAAGGGGACCGATGTTAAAGACATCTGCATGGGCATCGGAACCGCCGGTCGCCACAGTGGGTTGCTGCAGCAGGAGTTCATCCCATTTATCGAGCATTTCCTGATGTGGGCCGGTGGTAAAGTATTTTGGTGTGAACGCAAGCACAATGGCCTTGGGCAAACTGGTGGCGTGATGGCGAAACTCCGACATGAAATTCCAGATCTCGACACCCGTATAGCCTTCGATATCCCATGCGGTCCAGGGAAAGGAGGTGGGGATGAAGGGACTGGTCTTTTCGATGGGATGGGCCAAGATTGCAAACCCGCCTTGTTCGCGTACGGCGTCGATCAAAGACTGGGGATCGGGCGCAAATGCGGTAACATCCTTGCGAATTCCCAGCGCAAGGCAATGATTACGCTCGGGCTTTAGATCCTTATCGTGTATCTCGCTATCGATCAGCGTGAGTACACCTTCACGCCACCCCTGCCACTGCTGATTCAGGAGGACGTTATGATCGGTTAGGATCATAAAATCGAGGCCCGTACGCGCGGCAGCAGCGATCAAGTCTTCGACTTCCCCACTGCCGTCACTATGGTGGGTATGCATATGGAGGTTACCGCGGTAAGCGTGATACATGAGCATTTGTGCGAATTATGTGGAGCGTGATGGTAAGGATTTAGGACAGAATAACTTGCCGATTTGCTTCCTGAAATGACGGTAGAGTTCTGCAAGTTATTGAATTCTCTGTCCTAAGTGCATCAGTTCAGAACGTTTTGTCTCGGTGCGACTGTTTCCTTGCGTTTCCAAACTCGACAGCTCGTCGGCGCTGGCGTTTGTCCATCCAGAAGCTGCGGTATTGGGCGTCCAACTTGCGGGCGAATACCAGGAAACCGGTGTGGGCGATCATGCGGTCGGAGGGGCGCAGACGGGCGGGGACAGGTTTCCACGGACGGATCAGGATCTCCTCGACACGGATTTCGACGAAATTGCCCTTCTCCAACGCCCTGAGCAAAGCGCTAACTTGGTTAGTGGTGGGGAGCAGTGCGCCGAACATTCCACTTTCGATTAACGCTTGCTCGACCTGAGGAATGTAATCTGCTGCGTTACGCACATCAAGAAAGACCGCATCAACATCGCCTTCATCAAAGCCTTCAGCAATATCCCGGATCTTTAGATCGATGTATGGGAGCAAACCGAGTCGGTCGAGATTGTGCCGGGCGACCTGCTGATGCTCATCTCGAGCCTCGTAACTATAAACCCGCCCGTTGGGCATGACAGCGCGTGTGAAGGAGAGCGTCAAGCCTCCGCTGCCGGTACCGGCCTCGATCAGTCGTCTGCCATCCCACAGATCCAACTCCATCACCAATCGAGCTGCATCCTTCGGGTACACTATCTGTGTCGTGCGTTTGAGATTGCGGGTCAGATCAGAGGTCGTCGGCCGAAGAACCAAAAACTTCTGGCCCATATGACTCGCTACCACCCTGCCATAGGCACTGCCGATCAGGTCATCGTAGGGCAGGCGACCTCGATTGGTGTGCCATTCACCCCCATCCTGCACAAAAATCAGATATCTTTTACCTTCTTCGCTTATCAACAAAACCGGCTCACCGGCCTGAACCAAGGACACTGACGCCTCCCGGAAATGAGTTTTGAAATGATAACATGGTTAGCCTACGAAGAGCAAACGTAAGGAGTGATTGGCAAGTGAGAATCAACGTGCGGAAACCAAAGATTCAAGATTGATGATTATAAACTTGTCTATCAATCTTCCGTCTTCAATCATCAAGAATTCAAAACAAAACCACAGAAATCTCATCCTCGTAGTCATTCGACTTGACAAATTAGAACAGATGTACTAATATAGTATTCACACAGGCAGTACTTATGCTATTGTAGCGCATCGCCTGCATAAAACATCCCTCACCATAACCTAGGAGTGAACTCGTGACTAGTAACGGTAAGACAAAAGCCCTGGATACGACGCTAAGTACATTGAACAAACGCTTTGGTGACGGCACAATCATGAAACTTGGAGAGGCCAGTGCCTTGCGAGTGGCTACCATCCCCACCGGTTCACTGCCTCTTGATATCGCTCTCGGCGTGGGCGGATTGCCCCAAGGCCGCGTGATCGAGATATACGGTCCAGAATCCTCGGGAAAGACGACGCTCTGTCTTCATACGATCGCTGAAGCTCAGAAACTGGGTGGACTCTGTGCTTTCATCGATGTCGAGCACGCTTTAGATCCAGCCTATGCAGAACGCATCGGCGTCAATATCGATGAGTTGTACATCTCTCAGCCCGATACCGGCGAACAGGCGCTGGAAATCACTGAAGCGTTGGTACGATCCGGCGCCTTAGATGTGGTAGTCATCGACTCTGTGGCAGCCCTGGTACCGCGTGCCGAAATTGAAGGTGACATGGGAGACAGTCATATGGGTTTACAAGCCCGGCTCATGAGCCAGGCCTTGCGCAAACTAAGTGGCGCCATCAAACAGACCAATACCATCGTCATTTTTACCAACCAACTTCGCCAAAAAATCGGCGTAATGTTCGGCAACCCAGAAACGACCACCGGTGGAATGGCGCTCAAGTTCTATGCCACGGTACGCCTGGATATCCGCCGTATCCAATCCATCAAAGATAAAGGTGATACCGTCGGCAATCGCACCCGCGTGACTGTAAAAAAGAACAAAGTAGCCCCCCCCTTCCGCGTCGCCGAATTCGATATCATGTACAATGAAGGTGTCTCCCGATCTGGGTCTGTGTTGGATCTGGCCACCGATCTGGATATCGTGGAAAAGCGGGGCTCGTTTTACAGCTTTGAGGGTACGCGGCTGGCACAAGGCCGAGAGAACGCCAAGGTATTCTTGCGCGAAAACCCAGAGGTGATGGATCGTATCGAAATGCTGGTTCGGCAGGCGTCGGGGCTGGCGGTGCCTGAAGCTTTCATCGCAGCCGCTAAGAACGGCAATTTGGACGATGCCGAACTCGAAGACATGCCCTTGGCAACGGCGATGGCTTGATCGGTGAAATGACATGTCAGAATGAATCATGACCTTACACCTGGAGGAAGGCAAACAGGGTGTCAATATCGAGAAAAGTAAATACGATAGCGTGAGAAATGCCATCATCGATGCACTCAAAGCTCATGGTGATATTTCTTTCTCCGATTTGGGTGATGCTGCCGGCGCCTGCCTCGACGACCCATTCAATGGCTCGGTAAGTTGGTATTACACGACCGTCAAGCTTGATCTCGAGGCTCTTGGGGTCGTTGAACGGGCGCCGGGCTCGCGGCAAGCAACGGCTGCATCTTGTACAGGCAATGACCGGCAACCCTCATTAGAACGCAACTGCATCTTTGGCGACAGCCAGGACTGCCAGTCCTCGAACGGTCATTGAGCGGTGATACACAATGTTGCACGCGGGTTCTGGTCAAAATCAGCCAAGCTGTGAATAATGGGACGTCTAGACCTTTCGCAGGAGCCCAAATATGCAGCAGTCTATAGACCTGACCTTGATACGTACAACTCACACAACCTACTCACTCGACCAGAAACTCGCAGATTTGCGCCGCATCTTGCGTAATCTGGGGCGTGTGATCGTCGCTCTATCTGGTGGCGTAGACAGTGCCTTGCTTTGGTTTGTAGCCCATGAGGAGCTTGGCGATAACGCTCTAGCCGTTACCGCTGTTTCCCCATCACTGGCCTCATGGGAACAAGAGAACATTCATGAACTCGTGCTGGAAATCGGTGGCAGGCATCAGTTCGTTCAAACCACAGAAGTCGATAATCCGAATTACGCTGCCAACGCCAGCAATCGCTGCTATTTCTGCAAAAGCACGTTATGGGAGACGCTCGAGAGCATCGCTGCCGACGAGGGCTATCGATATCTTGTTGATGGGTTCAATCTGGATGATGTCGGGGATTTTCGACCCGGACAGGAGGCAGGCAAGGAACACCAGGTGCAAAGCCCCTTGAAGGAGGCTGGTTTCGATAAAACCGATGTTCGAGCGGCAGCACGCCTGTTGCATCTTAGTGTATGGGATAAGCCGGCCATGGCCTGTCTGGCCTCTCGCTTCGCATACGGAGTGTCAATCGATGCCGACAAGTTGAGTCGAGTGGATCAGGCTGAGGGATGGTTACGACAAAGAGGGTTGAGCCAACTGCGCGTGCGGGTTCAGGATGAAAAACTTGCCCGAATCGAGGTTCCTGTTGAGGATATGCCTTTACTCTTCACAAATCGTCTGCAGTTAGTAGAGCATTTTAAGCAGCTTGGGTTCACCTACATCACGCTGGATCTCGAAGGGTTTCGTTCGGGCAGTATGAATCTGGCATTGACCTCATGACATCCTCCAACCTCGACACCATCTCCACACTAGATTATGACCGCCAGGCACGCAGTGGTCTGCCTGAGATCGTCTACGCCGAAAGTAAAACACCCGACCAGGTTGCTCAAATCCTGGCCGCACTCTACGCTCGAACCGGTAGCGCTCTTGCTACACGTGCATCACCTGAGCACTACGAGGTGGTACATGCCGCACTACCAGATGCCATCTACCACGACCTTGCTCGACTGGTCAGTGTAGGGCCTCCCTTGCGCCAACCTGATCACACAGAGCCCTATGCTGCGATCGTTTGCGCCGGTACTAGCGATCTAGCGATTTCCGAAGAGTGTGCGCTCACGTTGGATTGGACGGGTTACCGGGTAAAAAGGATCACTGATGTGGGCGTTGCCGGCATCCATCGCCTGTTCGCCGTCGAAGACACATTACGTCAAGCTGCTGTTTGTGTGGTTGTAGCCGGCATGGAAGGGGCGCTGCCCAGTGTTGTGGGTGGCAGAGTATCTTGCCCGATCATTGCCGTGCCCACCAGCGTCGGCTATGGAGCCAATTTCGGCGGACTCAGCGCTCTCCTGGGCATGCTCACAGCCTGTGCACCGGGGATCACGGTGGTCAATATCGACAATGGTTTTGGGGCGGCGGCAGCAGCACACCGAATTCTGAAACAGTTGGTGGCGGCACCTTCGACAGCGTGATTGCCAGCACAATCTCACAAGTTCACTCAAGGGTCGAAGAACACAGATCGAGGATCAGTGTTTTTATGGCTAAGGCGATTTCAGCCAATTTGCTGTAGTCCACGATGTCGGTTGTGTCTCCTGGGGTATGAGTGATATAGGTCGAGAGTTCCATAAATTGATCAGATGTGATAGCCATTGCCGGTACGCCATTCTGTATGAAAATGGAATGATCGCTCTGATACCAGGATTCACCTTCAATCATCGTACCCGAAGCGGAAAAGGACTTTCTGATCGAGGCGGCGATCTCATCGGGGCATGTATACAGGGAATAGGCGGTACTTCCCTCATGGTAACCTGCCACGTCAGTATTGATGGACAGCATCATTTCACTGAACCGGCCCTCGTTTTCCTCGATATATAGAATTTCACCCGATGCTGCATAATAATCTTCGCCATTGATGGCTACGATTTCGATCTCTGCTCGACCCTCGTAGTCGGACAACAATTCGGCCAGCAACAACAATATCACGATACCTGTGCCATTATCGAGCGCGCCCGGTGTGCCGATCTTGGCATCGATGTGTGCACAGACAACGATTCGTGTCTCCGGATCAAGTCCTTTTCGTGCAATCACATTGCAGCCTGTCATGGGTATACGTTGCGCCTCGCTGAGCAATGCGATCTCCTGTCCCGCATACCTCGCCAGCCGATCACCCTCGGTATCTTTCATAAACACCGAGGGGGTGTCGAAATCGCCATCTTCGAAGAGAGGGAAGGGATAAAGGCCCCCTGCCAGTTCTGGGTTGCGACTGGTGGCAGCCACGATGGCTAGAGGCTTTTTACCTTCCAGCAAACTAATAATCTGCTTATGCATGTCAGGGTTGTAAAATGGAAATTTCTTAGGCATAAGCTGCTCTTTCGCTATATCATCACGCAACAACACGACCTTTTCAGTTAAATCAACTCTTTGCAATTCCTCAAGTGTAGAGATGACAACCAACGGGCCTTGTACGGCGCAGCCCAACGAGTAAGGACTGACCGATGCGGTAAAGGATTGGCTGCTAACTGTGAGTTTTACATCTCCATGTCGCCAATCCATACAGTCGAATCGCTGTTGTTCAGTCTTAAATCCAAAAGCACGGATCGAGTCTTCAAAAAAATCGGTTGCCATACGATTGCCACGGCTGCCAACACGCCGGTTTGGCAGGTCGTTACAGAGTTTGTCCAGGTACATCTCTGCCTGCTCCGATAGATGATCAGCGGCCATTGAACTCACCTCTTCCTTGAACTTAGACAATGGTTAGTGGGTGACAAAACCTCAAACACAACCATATCAAATACTTTCCAATCGCGCACATCAGTGTATTGGCGACTAGGCGCTCGACGAGGACCCTATTGGCAGCTACAACAAGGTGGAAATATCAAGTGTTTGCAGTTACCATAGAACTTTCACCGAAAGACGTCCACCTACACTATTGTCTGCTCATAATTAAAACATGCTCGCCTACCTTGACTTACCTATCGGCATCAGCGGTAACATGCTGCTTGGCGCCTTACTTGATGCCGGTTTCCCCGCCGAGAACTTGCAGGCCACTTTCGACGCCCTTCACATTCCCGGGCTTAGCTTTGTCGCCAATATCGTGACCAAAAACAGTATCGCCGCCACACATGTCGAGATCATCGCCCCTGACCAGAAACGACATCGGCATCTTGCGGATATCGAAGCAATCCTGCAGTCGAGTAATCTTCCGAGCCGGATACAAGACCGTAGTTTGAGCGTATTTAGGCGCTTGGCACAGGCTGAAGCCCGGGTCCATGGCACAACGGTCGAGCAAGTACACTTTCATGAAGTGGGGGCATTGGACGCCATCGCCGATATCGTGGGCGCTGTGGCGGGGTTCGACACACTTGATGTGGACACCTTACACGCGGCGCCGATCCCTTTTAGCCATGGCACGGTGCGAGCTGCACACGGCCTGTTACCCGTTCCCCCACCGGCGGTACTGGCTCTGTGCGAGGGCTTTCCTACCCGCGGCATCGCTATCGAGGGGGAAACAGTGACCCCCACCGGCGCAGCCTTGCTCACCACGCTGGTCGATGCCTGGGGACCGGCGCCAACCATGAAGCTTGATCGCGTGGGACAGGGTGCCGGCACGAGAGATTTCCCCATCCCCAATATCGTACGGCTACTGCTAGGAGAGCCCGTCGCTGCTCCAGCCCATGGCCTCGTTGAACCGCTGGCTCTACTGGAAACGAATCTGGATGATATGAACCCTGAATGGCTGGGGCCTTTGCTCGATGACTTGCTGCATGCCGGCGCCTTGGACACCTGGTTTACCCCGATCTTCATGAAGAAAAACCGGTCCGCCGTTCAACTCTCGGTTTTGTGCTCTCTCGACCAGCAGGAAGAACTGCGGACCTTGCTCTTCGCCCATACCACGACGCTTGGCGTTCGCACTCTCAGCATCGAACGGCACTGCCTGCGGCGGCGGTTCGATGGGGTCGAGACAGCCTATGGCCCGATTCGGATCAAGCTGGCCGAGTACGCACCAGGACAGTGGAAGGCAGCGCCAGAGTATGAGGATTGTCGACATGCCGCCCAACAGCACAATACATCACTTGGTGAAGTTTACGCAGCAGCTGTTAGCGCTTGGCGAAAGTAGTCTAAGGAGCCAATTTCCAGATGCGCCGGAAGGTCTTTGGTGTCGAAGCATCATTCATGAGAGAATCTGATTAGCGCAGGTATACCATGCCTAAGTGATACTCAGACTCCGTCAACCCAAGTCCGCTCAATAACCACCATCATGCCCAAACTCGATCTCTATCTCAACCGCTCCAACACCAACATCATCAACGGCGTCTGCCCGCACGATTGCCCCGATACCTGCGCCTGGCAAGTTGCCGTAGACACGAGCAGCGGGAAAGCTCTCGATATCTGGGGGCATCCCGACCATGCGGTCACGCAAGGGGTACTCTGTGGTAAGGTCGATCGCTATCTGGAACGAAGTTACCATGCCAGCCGGCTCACGACACCACTCAAACGGGTGGGGCCAAAAGGTAAGGGTGAGTTCACAGCCATCAGTTGGGATAAGGCCATAGGTGAAATCGCAGCCAATCTCAAACAGGTGATCGCCGAGTTCGGTGCCGAAGCTGTATTGCCTTATTCGTACGCCGGCACTATGGGCTTGCTGCAAGGAGAAGGTATGGCACAACGCTTCCTCAATCGCATGGGGGCCAGTAAGCTGGCAGCAACGATATGCTCGGAGGCAGGATCGGCCGGCTATAAATACACCATCGGACGTTCGACCGGTCTCGAACCTCAAGACTTTGCCCATGCCAGGCTTATTCTTATCTGGGGGAGCAATACGTTGAGCAGTAACATGCATCTCTGGCCTTTTGTGCAACAAGCCCGCAGACAAGGTGCACGTGTTATCGTCATCGACCCGACACGCACGCGTACTGCTCGTGCTGCTGACGAGTGGATACCGATCCGGCCCGGCACAGATGGCGCCCTGGCTTTGGCGCTGATGCATGTGATCATTGGCGAAGACCTGTATGATGAGGACTATGTCGACAACTACACGGTGGGGTTTGAACCATTGGTCGAGCGCGTAAAAAGGTATTCGCCCGAGTGGGCTGCCGAGATCAGCGGCGTCACCAGCGAACGAATCCGCCTGCTTGCCAGGGCATACGCTGCCACACAGCCAAGCGCTATCCGCATCAACTATGGCTTGCAACGCCATGCCGGAGGCGGTATGGCAGTTAGAAATATCGCCTGCCTGCCGGCGTTGACCGGGGCCTGGCGCCATCAAGGTGGTGGTATGCAACTGAGTACAAGTGGGACCTTTCCCATGGATTTTGATCAGCTCAAACGGCCGGAGCTGCTCAATGGCCGGGCGCCGCGCGAAATCAACATGAATCGTCTGGGCGATGCCCTCAGCCTGGACCCCAATCGTATCGCCCTAGCCCACCACCATCCTCGACCGGTCGACCCTCGTCCTACCCCCGATGAAGCAGGTCTGCCTGTGAAAGCACTCATCGTATTCAACAGCAATCCGGCCGCTGTTTCGCCCGACCAACGTGCAGTACTCGAAGGGTTGCGTCGTTCCGATCTTTACACCGTCGTCCTCGAGCATTTCCAGACCGACACTGCCGATTACGCCGATATCGTACTCCCCGCCACCACCCAACTCGAACACTGGGATATCCTCACACCTTACGGCCACATGTTCATTGCGCTCAACCGACCGGCCATCACCCCTATCGGCCAAAGCCAACCCAACAGCGGGATCTTTCGGCGACTGGCAGCAGCAATGGGATATGAAGAGAGTTGTTTCGGTGAATCGGATAAGCAAATCCTGCAAGGCCTAATACAAGCTCAAAGCCATCCCCATTTCGAAGGCGTGTACTGGGAGCGTCTGCTCGAGCAAGGTTTCGTCAGGCTCAACCTACCTGAGCCCTACTTGCCCTTCGCCAAAGGTAATTTCTACACGCCAAGCGGCAGGTGCGAATTCTACAGCGAGAGCGCTGCGGCCGACGGCTATGATCCTCTACCGGTTTGGACCCCTCCAAAATCAGAACAGCAGGATTGGAATCTAGGACGGGATGAGCGATTCGGACATGCCACAACTGGCGGCGTCTCTGCACTGAAGTGCATCTCGCCTCCGGCTCACTCGTTCCTGAATTCATCGTTTGTCAATCTAGAACGGTTCAACCAACGCGAAGGGCAACCCTTGCTGTGTTTGCATCCACAAGATGCGGAACAACGCCGAATCGGCGAGGGTGACAGAGTGTGTGTCCGTAACGACCTGGGCAGTGTTTCACTGATCGCGCGGGTCACTGAGGATATCATTCCCGGCACAGTTCTGGCGCCGAGTATTTGGTGGAATAAATTCAGCATCGATGGCATCAACATCAACCAGATCACGCCGCAGGATGAGGCCGACATGGGGGCGGGAGCGCTCTTCTATGACGTGCGAGTGTGGGTAGAACGTGTTGAAGTATAGCTTTAGAAAAACAAAAAGTGTCCGGTTTTATAAGCGCCTTCCGCTTATTACATGGATGTCGAGACAATTGTCCGATTCTGTAAATGGTTGAATATACTGGATAAAAATTGATAGATGGCCCAACTCCCCGCTACATTGCGCCTAACTGTGCAACGCAACGTATCTTCTCAATATTCCGGGGCACTCGCCGAATGAATTCGGGCTCTGAGGGCGTACCGCCGAACGTCCACCTTCGTGGACGGGTTAAATCCCCCAAGTTATTGAGAAGATACTAGACGTGGATAAAAAAGTATCGTCAGATGGACAGAGCTTCGTTGATGGCCCAATCGAACTGATGCCGGGGCAAGATGTATGGTGGCGGATTACCATGACCAACGCAAGTTCGGTGGCAGTCGATATCAGTCTGCTCGATATCCTCGACGGTGATATCATCGATCTAAACAATGCCTGCGCTGAAAAGCCAGTGCCTTCTGCCTTAAGCGCGAACGGGGGGCAATACACCTGCACCATCGGTCCCGACGCTGCACAGGGAGGAACCATCACCAACACGATTACTTTAGAAGCCTGTGATCAGATCGTCTCTACTTCGTGTGGAAGGGTAAAAGATGATGCGAGTTACAGAGCCGTCGATCTGAGTATCAACCTTGGAAAGCACAGGGGTGTTATCAAGAATCCTGTGTGTATAGCGAAGATGATGCCTACTACACAAGCCTCTATTGGTCTCACCCTCCCGATTTCTGGAAGGAACACATCAGCAACAAGGGCAATGTCTGGCTACTCAGTGACTATCGGCCCAAAACACCCCTGTGCAGAGTCTTTACAACGGCATGTCGGGTTGATCCTTCATTCAAGGATCTGACGTTATATGAAGGGCTTTGTTTCCCAACAGATGGTGAAGCTGCCGAGCAACTACTGCGTGAAGGTGTGGCAGCCCTGCTCAATGCATCTTTCCATGAGAATCAACAGGGCGACATCTTCGGCCCCAACGACCTGGTGTACTTCCCACTCTATTCCACAGCTACAGAATGTCTGAATCGAGGGCATGCTGCATCCTTCTGTAAGGACAACAATGTCGTAGATCTCGTCAATTCGACGCTTACCGGTGATGAATCTGGTATGGTTGCGGTGGCTGCTATGTTGGCGGCTTACGATAATGGCTTTAGCGATCTACCTTAAGCGTGTAGGCTGGTGATCGTCACATTCGAGGGTCGGATGGAGTCAACCATCCGGCCCTCGTCTTGAGGCTTGACAGACAGGGGGAGAGAGAGAGGCGGCTCTGCACTAGAAAAGGGCAGCGTTTGTTGTCCGTACACCCCTTCGATTAGAATGATAGCATACGCACTTAATGAAGTTATCTCATATCAGACGTCGCCACGAACCGACCACGCGACCCAAAGACCAAGCGACACTCCCACCATGTCTCACCGTAACGACGAAATCGATGCCATCAGCAGACGCATATCCGATCTCTCGGAAGAGAGTGTTATCCAACTCTCACAATACATCAGCTATTTGAAATGGCAGGAAGAGCAGTGGCAATCGCCCGACCTGTGGGAGTCTGAGGAAGACCAAGAAGCGGTCTGGATCTATGATCTAATCGAACACTTTATCGAAGCCAGCCAGACGGCTACTGTCGATCCCAGCCTTATGGAAATCAAAGTGGCGCCGGCATCGTGTGGTGGCGTGATGCGCCAATCGATCTGGCAGCACCCACCGGTGACGGGACAATCAGTCCTGGAGTATCAGCTACAGGTCCCCATCGATCTTGATATTCTGAAGATGCGTTTTGCCGTAGGCGTGCGAGATGGTGCTATGCTATCACAAGATAACCAAGTAGCATTCCGAGTTCGCGTCAACGGACGCCCGCTCTGGAATCATATGAAAAGTTCGGTCGTCTGGGAAAACTTTACACTCGACCTTCCTTCTCTGGTCGGGCAGCAGACGGTACTGCAACTCATCACCGACCCCCTTGGCAATTCACGCTGGAACTGGGCGGTTTGGGGTGAGCCGCAGGTGGTCGGATTAGCGTATAATGATGTCTGATTTCAGTTCAAGTGGTGAGTTTGTCTGGTATCCCTCGCCATCTTACATAGATGGAAGCCACTTGCAGCGGTTTATGACAGCGCATGGGATCAAAACGCTGCCGGAGCTACAAACGCGGTCGGTGGAAGATATCGCCTGGTATTGGGAGGCCATCCTTGCTTATCTCGATATCGAATTTTTTGCGCCTTATGACCAGATACTTGATTTGTCGGGTGGCAAAGCATGGCCTCGCTGGTGTGTACATGGAAAATTGAATATCGTTCAAAACTGTCTGGACAAGTGGATGGGCAAAGCACAACAAAATGTGGCCGCTCTGCGCTGGGAAGGTGAACAGGGCGAGATACGCGTCTTGACCTATGGCGATCTCCATCGAGAGGTTAATCGCGCTGCCAATGCCTTGCGCAGTCTGGGGCTGACAAAAGGTGATGCCATCGGACTGTACATGCCAATGACGCCTGAGATCGCCATCGCCATGCTGGCCATTGCCAAAATCGGGGGCATCATCCTCCCTCTTTTTTCGGGTTATGGATCGGGCGCCATCGCTACGCGTTTGGGCGACGCCGAAGCCAAGGCCCTGTTCTGTACAGATGGCGGTTACCGGCGCGGGCGCATCCTGAATATGAAGCGCACCGCAGATGAGGCGCTATCACAAGTGCCCAGTGTCGAACACGTTATCGTTCAAAGGCATACAAGGACGGAGGTGCCGTGGACCTCTGGCAGAGATCACTGGTGGGATGAGTTGGTAGCGATTCAGCCAGCAACGGCCAAAACCGAATGTACCGAGGCCGAAGAAACGCTCATGATCATCTACACTTCAGGCACAACCGGGCCCCCCAAGGGAACGATTCATACACATTGTGGTTTCCCCATAAAGGCTGCACACGATCTGGCCATGTGCATTGATCTCCACCCGGATGATGTGCTCTATTGGATGACAGACATGGGTTGGATGATGGGACCTTGGGAGGTGTTCGGTACACTGATACTGGGCGGAACCATGATGTTTTTCGATGGCGCCCCTGACTATCCAGGCACAGACCGTCTCTGGCAACTGGTTGAAAACCATGGCATCAGCAAGCTAGGGGTCTCACCCACTCTGATCCGCGCCCTCATGGTTCATGGTGAGGGGCCGGTCAAACGCCACGATCTCTCCAGCTTGCGAGCCTTTGCCTCGACCGGTGAACCCTGGAACCCCGACCCCTGGATGTGGCTATTCCAGGTTGTGGGGGAGAGCGAACGCCCGATTCTCAACTACACCGGTGGTACCGAAATCGGTGGAGGTATTATCTCGGGCAATGTCCATACAGCGGTCAAACCAGCTGCCTTTTCGGGCATGATCCCGGGAATGGACGCGGATGTGGTCGATAACAGCGGCAATCCCATCAGAGGGCAAGTTGGCGAATTGGTGATCTATCAACCCTGGATGGGTATGACAAAAGGCTTTTGGAAGGACCCAGACCGTTACGTTGAAAGCTATTGGAGCACCTTTCCCGATATGTGGGTTCATGGCGATTTCACTGTGATCGATGGCGATGGACAGTGGTATATCCTGGGGCGTTCTGATGACACGATCAAGGTGGCGGGCAAGCGCCTGGGTCCGGCCGAAATAGAGAGCGTTTTGGTCTCACATGATGCGGTTATCGAAGCTGGCGTCATCGGCATTCCAGATGATTTGAAAGGATCGGCGCTCGTTGGATTTGTCGTCCTTTGCCCGGGCATCGAAGCAACGGAAGCACTGGCGAATGTGCTGAAGGAACTTGTTACGAGCAATATGGGCAAAGCGCTAAAACCCAAGGGCATTGTTTTTGTACCCGATTTGCCGAAGACGCGCAATGCTAAAGTCATGCGCCGGGTGCTACGGGCGGCTTATCTCGATCAGCCTGCCGGCGATTTAAGCGCACTTGTGAATCCGGAAGTGGTCGATGATATTCGAAGCTTGGGCAAGCGCGGTCGGATCTAGACTCAGTCATGGCTCTATCTCCCTCAATGAACAATCATTGACAATTAGTTGTTCACAATTCATTATTAGTGATTCATAAGCTATTCCAACAAAACGTGTCTGTTTTGCCTGAGAGCGTACCTCATTGGGGGGCATCCAAAAACTTGACACCACATCATTTCTAAACACTATCATTCCAATTTATAACTTAACACCTGGGCCCTCATCCATGACAACGCTCCTACTACCAACCATTGTAACTCTCGATCTTGAAGGTGTGTTTACGCCAGAAATCTGGATCGCAGTTTCCGAAAAAACAAATATCCCAGACTTACAACGCACCACGCGCGATGAGCCAGATTATGACAAGTTGATGCAATACCGTATCAACATCCTACATGAAAACAACCTGACCTTGTGCGACATCCAAGATGTAATCGCCACGATGGAACTACTCCCCGGCGCACGTACCTTCCTCGACTGGTTACGGAATCAAACCCAGGTCATCATCTTATCCGACACTTTTTATGAGTTTGCAACGCCCTTTATGCAGAAGTTAGGAGAGCCTACACTTTTCTGCAACATACTGCAAATGGATAACCGTGGTATGATCATCGACTATCACTTGCGCATCCCCGATGGCAAACGCGAAGCCGTTATGGCACTCAAACGAATCAACTTCAGGGTGATAGCTGCGGGCGACTCTTACAACGATACCACGATGCTGGATGCAGCAGATCATGGTATTCTCTTCCGCCCACCAAAAAATGTCATCGCCGATTTCCCGCAGTTTCCGGTGACGAGCGAATACGATGAACTGAAAGAGCTGTTCACCGAACTGTTAGATAGCTGAAGTCCTTAACAGTTAGTACATCTTTCAGTGGCTTGATCATCATGTGCCTTTATAAACATCGCCAGAATATCGACACATTCGGGCAGCCGCTCCACCGCAACTCGCGCCACGTTATCTGTGGGGCGATGCAGCTCTCCAACGCCGTAGGTGTTGTCCAGGGAACCTAGCGTAGCAGCGGGGATACCCGCCGATAGAAAAGAATATGTGTCGCTATTGAGATAGTCTTGCCACTGCACCCGCTCCCCCGTAACTGCAAGGACGGCAGCGGACACTTCATCATTTAGTGACTGTGAGGTGGGCACCCGTGTAAAAGCGTTGCCGTCCGCGCTCCACAAAATGTAAGGCCCATTCTGTCCCACCAGTTCCAGATTAAGGGCAGAGAGTGGCAATGGAAAATCTTGCTGGCGCACATAGGCGGCAGAGCCCTGCATATTCACTTCCTCACCTGTAAATAGAGCCAGCGTCACCTGGGTGCGCGCCAGCTCGATCTTAGCACTCGCCAAACGTTGCGCCAACCCCAGCAAGACAGCACAGGCTGCACCATTGTCAACAGCCCCCTGACTGGGTTGGGAGAATCTGCCCAGCAATAGATTTAGCCCAAGACCCCAGGCCAAAACAAGCAACGGAAAGGATAATGCGACCGCAAGCCAGTAGGTCACTATTTGAAACGCCCCAGCCTCTAGCCAGGCGTTCAGAGGGCTTAGCAGCCCCAGAATTAGGGTCAGGGCCATCCCCATCTGTAGACGACGCGTGAAGAACGCCCGCCGATCATGGTCGAACAGTTCTGTTTTGCTGTCATAGTGTGCGCTGATGATCAGGCGCCGTTCAGGATTTAGAGCGTCGAAATCCTGAACAAGATTTTCGCCTTCTCGCCACCCGATCCAAGTGACCAACGGCCAGCCCTTAGCCACATCCAACACGCCGCCAAACATGCCTGCCAGGGCGATAACTGCGGCCGGCCAACCCCAAGTGAGCCAAATCGCCAGCGCCAAAAGAGTGCGCGAGAAGATGAGCCAGGCCCCATTTGCCTCCATGAAGTAGGGGTATAGGCGGAAGGGCACACGGCGGTAGGGTATAGATCTCTGTTCGAGCCAGGTACAGAGTGCTAATAATGTCTCTCGCTCGGCTCTGCTACCATTGGGGCGAGGCACAGAGAGCAGATGCATGAGTTCATGGTAGTCAACCAAGATCTACCTCCAGCCAGGTATCCCCAGTCGAATCTGACCACTGTTCAGGGAAAGCAAAAAGTCCTGGGCTGCCGCCGGTGTGCCAAAATATAAGAGGCTCATCTCTACCCAAGCCCCCTCGCTTAACCTGATCCAACAGGCCTGCAAATGCTTTTCCGGTGTAGATAGGATCAAGGAGTATCCCTTCGAGACGCGCCAGGCGTTCGATGGCAGCACTACCGGCTGCAGAAGGAATACCATAGCGTTCCCCCACGTAGCGCCCCTCGATCAGTGGCACGTCGGACGCAGGAAATGTGTGGCTAACCTGGAGGCATAGACAAAGTTCAGCCGCCATGTGGGCGATCGACTTGCTAAATGTTTTCCACAATTTCCCGACATCAATAGCGATGGGTTTTATTGACGATCCGATAAGCGTTAGCCCTGCCAGGATACCGGCAAGCGTGCCACCTGTGCCCGCGGGCACCACCACCCAGGCATTTTCAATTCCTAACCCACGAGCTTGGTTCTCGATCTCTAGTGCGGCTCGAACATAACCAAGACAGCCTAGGCGGTTGTGCCCACCTACGGGGATGAAGTAGTGTCTTCCCAAACGGACTCGTGCTACCCAGCGCACTAACCAGTTGGTGGTTTCCAGCGTCATGCTCGCGCTACCTCCACCGCCAAAAGGTATGAAATGCATATGAGCCCCCAACAGTTGATTGATCAGCAAATTCCCTCGCAACTGCCGCGGCCTGCGTTCGAAGAAGAAGAGATGGGGTTCCATACCTAGTTGTCGGGCGACTGCCGCCGTCATCCGGGCGTGATTGGATTGCAGACCACCAAAAGTGGCCACCTTGTCGGCGCCCAGTGTTTGTGCTTCTGCCATGAGATAATCCAGCTTACGCGCCTTGTTCCCTCCCATGGCCGGCCCTAACAGATCGTCACGTTTTATGTAAACTGATCGTCCGAGATCAACACTCAGGTTGGGTAAAGCTTGCAACGGAGTTGGCAGTTGGCCCAGAGCAAGGCGGGGAAATCGCTCCAACTGCGCCATTACCTGGCGATGCACTTCAGACATGGGCACTAAGGACTTAGGACCGAATAACATGCGGAACTACGTCCTAAATTGAGTGTAGACTTCCACATATTATTGAATTCTCTGTCCTAACTAGGTTGGCTGATCTTCGGTCAGCAGGTGGTGAACCAGACGTTTACCTAGCCCGATAATCGTCAACACAGTCGGACGCCCCAGAGCCTCGGGGAAGACGCTGGCGTCACAAACATAGAGTCCTTTCGTCTCCGATTCGAGGTTCTTGTCTAACAATGCACCGATACGAACCGTTCCGCTGGGGTGCGTACCACGCAGTGGGGTCGAAAACAGATTGGATGGTTCTGCCCCGGCTTCGACCAGGATGCGATTACTTGCAGCAGTTGCCAAGGCCAGCCTTTCCCGATCACGTGCGGTCATCGGTTTGCTAATACGGCCATCCGTGTACACACCACCACTGATCTCATCCTTCAGCTTGATCATCACCCCCACAATATGGTTCCAACGATGCCAGGTCAGAGGGTATTTCAGCCCCTTTTGCGACATGATAAGGGGATAATTCAGCCAGGGATCGACCAAGCTACTGAGCATAAATCCGGCCTCATTATGATCAAAAGACCAGGTCATCGGCGGCTCGTTTCCGATTCCTTGATCGTTGACAAAGCCATAGATCATGACGGTGGTATCCATTGTCATACCCTCCCCGGCAGCCGAAAAACCTGATGCCTGCAACAAGCGAGGGCTGCCGATTCCACCAGCGGCCAGGATCACATGGTCAGCCCGTACGACGAAAGGCATCCCCCCCATGGTTCCTCGCACGCCCGTAACCTGCCCATCCTCCACCAGGATACGCTCAACCCCGGCGCCGGTTCGTAACCCAGCCCCTGCCTGCACCGCTTCATCTACGTATTCTGCTGCATTCCATTTTGCGCCACAACGACATCCTAACATGCAAGTCGATCTGCATCTGAAAGAGCGTGCCCGTTGCGGTTGCATGAACTTATCCTGCGGTTGCCAATCGTATCCCAATGCCTGAGCGGCCTCGGCCAAGCGCGTCGACGCTCTGCCGCGCAACTCCGGCGCCAAAGGTGCTATCGCTAACTCCTTTATGGTATCGACCACTTCCGTGTCGATATCGATTCCGTAACTGTCCTTGAGCCAGGCGGGTGGTGGCGCCGCGCAGGCGCAGTACATACTGGTTGCCCCTCCAACCAAAAGCGGCCGTATGATATTCAAGCCTTCCGCAGAATAGAGAAAACTCATGCGATCGCTGTATATACTGACAACGGTCATAAAGGAACATTTTCAAAAGTCTGGAACTTGAGGGTCAATAAGCTGGCAAGCTCTTGCTTATATATCCCATCGGTTTGAGCGATACAATCTACAATAGCTA
>PIVW01001002.1 GCA_003353825.1 Chloroflexota bacterium | reverse complement strand
AATTAATCACCGCGTTTTATCAGGGTGATGTGCCTTTGCGCGAATCAGTGCCTGTGTGTCGCGCTCTGGCCTTTAAGTATCTTGTTGAAAACAAGACCATCATGATAGGCCCAGGTGAGTTAATTGTGGGTGAGCGTGGCCCTGCGCCCAAGGCCACACCCACGTATCCGGAACTATGCTGCCACGACCTGGAAGACTTGCGGATTCTCAACTCACGGGAACGGACGCCGTTTCTAGTATCAGACGACGCATGCAAAATCTACGAAAAGCGGATCATCCCCTTCTGGAAGGGCAAATCGCTACGAGAGAAAGTTTTTGCCGGCATGACCGAGCAATGGCACAATGCCTTCGATGCCGGCGTCTTTACAGAGTTCATGGAGCAAAGGGCCCCCGGCCATGCGATCCTGGACGACAAAATTTACCGCCGCGGCCTACTCGATTTCAAACAGGACATCGCCCAAAGTCGAGAACAACTTGATTTCCTCAACGATCCCTTCGCCTATAATAAGGACCAGGAACTCCAGGCAATGGCAATTTGCATCAACGCGGTGATTGCCTTTGCCAACCGCTACGCCGATAAAGCCCAGGAACTGGCTCAACAGGAAACCGATCTAACCCGCCGGGCCGAGCTATTGGAAATAGCCGAGACTTGCCTCGAACGCCAAGCCATTGATTGACGCATACATGAAAGCGCCCCAGTTAATTGCAACAAGAATTCCGGCAAAGCCGTACAGACGCCACAAAGCCGGGTTCCGAAGTGATATCAGCAGTTGGCGCAGTTCCCCTCGCATCCAGAGAAACAAGATCAGAAATATCAGCGATGATAAAATACGATAGGACAGCATATCGAGAGAGGAAAGGTGGCGAAGCTCGTACCAATAGAGGAATGCAACTCCCCAGATGAAGTACGCAGCACCCCCGGCAAGTGATCCGCGTAAAGTGTCGTGCGTCTTCATGCTGTGGTTTCCCATGGAATGTCCTGTTCAGACCACATTGCGAATTTCCGTTATCTCATAAGACCATTGATGCCCATCGCCGGTAATTGCTCACCCTGGTTGGGGACACCTTACCCAGCCTCTCACGCAGGACGACCGTTGCGGAAATGCGGTCCGCGGAGACCAGATACGTTTCGAGGGAACGGCCCGGTCGGTCGTGGAGGGTTACTGTATACTCCCGGCGAAAGGGCGGTCGGATCCGATCTATTTCAACAGTCCGCCAAAACCAGATTTTCCTGGATCGTGACTCCAATCGTGTCAACGACACCCGCGTGAGCGTGGCCCAAACTCTGCGCTGATGTTATACCAAGGTGCGGTGATAGCGATCTCTATGGGTCATTATCACCGCGCCGTAGTA
>PIVW01001001.1 GCA_003353825.1 Chloroflexota bacterium | reverse complement strand
TCAAGCACTAAATTAGCTTGCACTCAACTGGTATCATGACACGATGTTCAGCTGATGAGTTGTTCGCTTGTTGCAGATGTCCCGGGCGGCCTCTAACGTGATCATCGTGATCATCGTATCACTTCCGCCTCTGTTCATCATTTTGATTCGGTGCTTCGCCCCGGCACTTCGTGCTATTTGGTCTGTTGAGGGTTTTGTACTCTTTTCATTTTCTTTGATATTTCGCGCTGCTCAGGCACTTCGTGCTACGCACCCGCCGGTCCTGATCATCACGTGGTGGATTCTTCTCATTGTTGTTGGGGATCGTCATGTTTCTCGGAGTGACGTCTCGGCTATCTGTGGCGTCTGTGGAATTGTCTGCATTTGTCAATGGAGAGTCATTTGTAGGTCGCGAGTTGGCGCGACGGGTGGTGTCGGCGGCGTCGGCGAAAGACGGCGATCGTTGCGGTGATGACGAGGAGTCGTTAATCCTCCTTCTTCTCCACCACTCTTGCTGTGTTCGATTCTTTTCTTGGATTGAGAGTACGTACGTTCCGTCGTATCTGTTGTCATCTTATTCGTCGGTACGGAGCATGTGTCTCGAAAGCGTTGGGACCATGAGGAGCATGGTCGAATCTGCTCCGCTTCCGCTAGTCTGCAAGAATTTTTTTTTTCCGTTGCTCCTCGAGCTCTTCTCGTCTCATTTCTCGTTCCATGATGACAGAGTTGGGGCGGAGAAATTGGAACTCCGCTGAGTCAATGTGAGAGCTCGTCAATGGCATCACGTAGGTCAATCGGCAGCATTGGGCGGGCATGCGGTTGTTCGGATTCATTGTTCGGATTCGTTGTTAACAATGCGTCAAAAAGTAGGCAGGCAGGGCCAGGAAGAAAGTGCTGCAACGCGGGCCTGTTATGGGTGCTTGAGTGAGAGAGAGACAAATGTGTGAGGTTAGTTATGAGATATTAGAAGCATGCACGATCGTCGCGTGCTTGGATGGGGTTGGGCTGCAGGCTCGCCGGTACATGTATCAGCATGTCATTGGATCAAAGTAGCGGTGCGGTGGAAGTATGTGCCAAAAAGACGTCGTCTTCGTTCTCGTGCTGTACTCGTCGTGCGAAGGTGCCGATTGCGCCAGAAGTACCTGAATGTATTCGTCGAGGCAGGGAGTTGCCTTACTGGAGCAGATTTTGGTGGCCGTCGCTGGATCGGAGGGGCTGGGTCGTCTCGCCGTCATGGTTGCCATCGTCGAGGCCGTTTCTTATTCATCATTGCGACGCCAAATCGTACTAGGCGGTAGAGGCGATCGACGTAGCTAAAGATCTTCTTGAACATGGCCGTCTCGTCCAGGACGATGATCTCGTCGTTGTTGTTGC
>PIVW01001000.1 GCA_003353825.1 Chloroflexota bacterium | reverse complement strand
AGCCGTTTCTCAGGCTCCCTCTCCGGAATCGAACCCTAATTCTCCGTTACCCGTTAACGCCATGGTAGGCCAATACCCTACCATCGAAAGCTGATAGGGCAGAAACTTGATTGATTCATCGCCGGGGTAAACCCATGCGATTCGCACAGTTATTATGATTCACCAAAAATATGGGTTTCTATCTAATAAACGCGGCCCGATTGGGCGTTGATGCATGTATTAGCTCTAGAATTACTACGGGTATCCAAGTAGTAAGGTACTATCAAGTAAACTATAACTGATATAATGAGCCGTTCGCAGTTTCACAGTAAAGAGTTATTTTTACTTAGACATGCATGGCTTAATCTTTGAGACGAGCGTATGACTACTGGCAGGATCAACCAGGTTGCTATCTTAGCATGCGACACACACCGAACGCGCACGCAGAGGCGCACACGAGCGATCGTCGTCGCACACAGACACCGGCCGCCGCTCACTCTCCACGTGAAACCACGAACGAGAGGTGCAGGCGTAGAGCCAGAAGTGTGTTTGGTGAGAAACTCACTGCATTGCAGGGTAAGACGAACTCTCCGACCTCCCGATCGGATCGACGCTTCTCCTCATGCCTCCTTGCTTACTTTCCTAGACCCGCCAGCACAGAGAACAACCGTATACACTCGCAGGGCGTGGCATCGGCGGAAACGAATCCACAGTCGATTGATCACTACCACAGCGGAACGGGCTCGGTGCAAGACCGGATCTTCGGAGCGTGGCGAGCGACGTAGACGCACAACTAAGGCGTACCACGCGCCCTTCGCACGCAGGTTCGGTGCATTGTACGATAACTTGATGCGCACAGCGTACGAACACGATTCTGCCATCCACCTGCACCCTCCAGCAGCCACATTCAAGGCAGCGGGGGGCGGGCTTCAGATGCGGTGATCCCCACACACCGTGGTCCTCGAGCTCGACAGCAGAACTGCGCTCGACGACACACGCCATGGGATGCTGTCACCTTCGGTTTACAAGGGGTGGCCGACCGATGCTTGCTCGCACAGAGACGGGCACGCAGCGGACTGCCGAGAAGCGGCACCAGCTCAGCGGCTGTGCAGGGCACTTCTCATGAACAGCGCGGGGCATGTGTGACGTGGCCAGTACGCAGGCTCACTCCATGTCACGTCCTGTATGTGGCTCAGTTACGGACACAATGGCACCCGCAACCCCCAACTCTGATCGCAGTATTACCAAAACTACTCTGCAAAGTGAAAAACAGAGCCCACAAAAAAACAACACGATCGCTGGCCAAATCACGGAAGCCAAAAAAAAAATCCTCAAACTGAAGGAGACCCGCACATACACCCCCACAATGTTGACTT
>PIVW01000400.1 GCA_003353825.1 Chloroflexota bacterium | reverse complement strand
TCGGTAAAATCCTGTATTTGCTGAATACTGGACTGAGCAGATGTCTCATTTCGGCATAAAGTCGGAAGCTTGACCACTTTTGGGCCGAAATTGTCTCTAAAACTAGCACCATTGGTTACTACAGCTTCACTTCCTTGCCTTCAGACTTGCGTCGTTGGCGATAGCGCAAGAGTTGCTCTTCGCGTAACTGCATAATACGTGCCCAGGAGACATCACTGAGGCTGCTACCTTCGGCAGGCACGGCAGGCAAGGGCAGTTCTGACGTGATCAACTCGCCCGTGTAACCCTCAGGAATCGGCGACCAGTGGCCGCCTTTGGGTTTTTCGCGAGCTACGGCTGTCGGCGCTTCTGCGGCCGCTTCTGCGGCCGCGGCAACAGCTTCGGTAGCTGTGGGAGCTTCAGCTTTTTTAGCCGTCGGTTTTTTAGCCGCCGCTTTTTTGGCATCGCGGGCTTTCTTGCGGGCCGCCTTCTTTGCTCGCGCCTCTTCTTCAATCGTCCAGGCCGAAGGATAAAGCGCCGCGTAATAGTTAGTCGGCACACTCAATTCTTCGAGATTGAAAACCAGGCCTGGGAAACGATCGTAAGTGGCCAGCTCGTAATCATGGTTCATTTTGATGGCATCGAATGGGCAATACTCGGCGCAGAAACCACAACTCATACAGATGCTGGCATCAATGAAGAACTCCGCCGGCCTTGTGATCGGTTTGCCGTTTTTATCCTGGTCGCGCACGATCCAGATGCATTGGGGCGGGCAGACTTTTGCACAGATGCCGCATGCCGTACAGCGGTCTTCGCCTGTATCCTCTTCATAGATAAGCATGGGGATATACCGGAAATTCTCCGGCAATTCCCGCTTTTCTTCGGGATACTGGATGGTGAAAATGCCCTTGCTATCGGTCGGTTGCCGCAATATCTTGCCTTGCGAGGTGTCGATAGCATTGGTGTAGCGAGAGGGTACGCGCGAGAAATCATCAACAAACGTATTGAGCGTATGCTTGATCGTGACGCCAAGACCCTTTATGATTCCGCTTCCGAACATAGTTAGTGTTCCTTTAGATCAGGATGAATGTTGGGGGCTGGCTGGTATTCTTCTCAGCGAGCCCTAGCGATCGGTTTCACCCAAGACAATGTCGATGGCGCCGAGAATGGTGACGGAGTCGGCGACTTTGTAGCCAATGCACATATGTTCCAGCGCATTGAGATTGATGTAAGAGGGGGCACGAATATGGTAGCGCCATGGATTATCTGAACCGTCTGAGACGACATAGTAGCCAAGTTCGCCTTTGGGGCCCTCGACAGCACCATAGGCTTCTCCTGCCCCAAGGCGTGTCACATAGGCCGGTTTTCCATTGAGGATCGGCCCCTCAGGGATATTATCCAATGCTTGTTTGAGAATGCGGATAGACTGGCGCACTTCGCCGATACGCACTTTGTAGCGTGCGTAGACATCACAGCCGTCGTCGGTCACCACATCGAACGCGAAGCGGTCGTAGATGCTATAAGGGCGGGCCCGGCGAATATCGTATGGGACGCCTGAGCCGCGCAACATGGGACCTGTCATACTTAAGGCGACCGCATCCTCTGCCGAAAGATGCCCGACGCCGATGCAACGAACCATCAGGATCTCATTACCGGTCAGGTAGGTTTCCAACTCATCGATCTTGGCTTCGAGGCGGTTGAAGACGATGTCACGGGCTTGGGCCAACCAGTCATCGTCGACGTCGCGCACCACGCCTCCGAAACGCATATAGTTGCACATCATACGGCTGCCAGACACTGCCTCGAAGAGGTCGAGGATCAGTTCACGTTCGGCAATCGTGTACAGGGCCGGAGTAAAAAATGCCCCCAGGTCATTGAGGAGAAAACCGATCGACCAGACATGGTTGGCGATACGGGTAAATTCGGCCATGATCACGCGCAAGTACTCGGCCCGCTCCGGAGGAATACCCTTGTCACCCATCAATTGCTCGACTGCAAGCACATAGCCGAAATTGTTGGACATACTTGACAGATAATCGAGCCGGTCGGTAAAGGGGATATTGCCAAGCCAGGTGTTGCGCTCACCGATTTTTTCGTGATTTCGGTGCAGATAACCACATTCTGGTTCCAGACCGACGATAGTCTCGCCATCTAAAGCCACGATCATGCGAAATACGCCGTGCGTCGACGGGTGCTGCGGGCCCATGTTGACGACAATACGGTCGGTGTGGATGGCGTCCTGCCCCAAAACGCCAGGTGGATCATGGATGACAGGCATGGGCGCCGGCGCCGGCTGGTAAGTGTCAGGATCCCATCCTTTGGGATAGTTCACATTATCGCCCCAGGGCACTCGATCTTCACCCCACTGGTAATCACCTTTGGGCCATCGTGATTTGAAGGGTTTGTTTTCATCCTCATAGTAGGCTTCTTCCCAGTCCTTGCGCATGGGATGACCTTCAAAGCCCTCCCACAAGAAAATGCGCCGGAGGCGGGGATGGCCTTGAAATCGGATGCCGTAAAAGTCGTAGACTTCACGTTCTTGTAAATCGGCGCCAGGATAAACCTCGATGAGGCTGGGCAATTGTGGGTCATCTTGCGAGAGAATGACCTTTAGGATCAAAGGATCGCCACCCGCTACGGTATTTAAGATGTGATAGACTACCTCGAATCGGTCTTCCGTAGTGCGCCCCTTGAATCCCAGATAATCAACCGCTGTAAGAGACGAGAGCAGATCATAGCCCTCTTTGTTGCGGAGGTAGAGCGCCAAGTCGACGAGTTTGTCACGGTTGACGATAACGCCGTTTTCGTTGCTGTCTAAGAGGGCATCGGGGACAGCATCGGCATAAGATGGGCTGGGGGCTTGCACGACAACGTCGGCCATAATCAATTCTCCTCCGTTGCCATCACAGGTGCCACCACAGGGTCGGGCGCCAGGGTAATGCGGCGGATGTCTTCAGCTCGATCGGGCAGGAAGATATCAGGGCCCAGTTCGGGTATCGCAATGCCTCGTGGTGTGTCTTGGCGGTACCAAGGCACAGATGTCACTGATTGCTTCTGCACTTTCTCATGTAAAGTGAGAATACCATAGAGGAGTGCTTCGGGCGTGGGAGGGCAACCCGGCACATAGACGTCGACCGGCACATATTTGTCAACACCGGAGACCACATTGTAGCCCTCTTTGAAGGGTCCCCCACCTGTAGCACAGGCGCCCATCGCCAAAACGTAACGTGGCTCAGCTATCTGATTGTAAAGCCGGACAATGGTAGGGATCATCTTTTTAGTTACCGTGCCCGAGACGATCATGAGATCAGCCTGGCGCGGCGAGGGGCGCATAACTTCCATGCCGAAGCGCGATAGATCATAGCGCCCGGCTGCAACACAGATCATTTCAATAGCACAGCATGCCAGACCAAATAACATGGGCCACATGCTGTTCTTACGGCTCCAACCATATAAGAAATCGACCGATGTTATAAAGACATTGCGATCGAGTTCTTCGGGAACCTGATTATCGTTTGCCATACCCTAAAATCCTTATCGTTGGAGTGCGTGAGGGTGAACAGGCCAATACAAAAGAAAGTGCGACGATGTCCGGTTTGGCGCCGCATGTTGTATCATGGCTCTTTGACCGGGATGAATCATGAAAACAAGCGCCGCAAAGGACTCGACGCAGACTCGATGATTATATCAGCGGGCGCTACCCAGGTCAAGTGAAATTTACGACAAACAGCTATTCATCTTTCACTAACCTTGTCCCAAATGCAACCTTCCGCTACACTCCCAAATACCACAGTGATACTTGAGCATTTAATCGATATGGCTCAACAGTATTTCATGTGGTCCTAGAAGGACACGTTTTGCGTGTTACGTGATGCTTTTCTGGATGAAGCACTCCTTCTTTAGTAGGGTACATATGACTTCCGAAAAAAACATCAAAACTAAGGCGCATTCACATCACTATGAACGCCATAACACATTTACAGAATCTTCTTCGTCTAAATACAACTAATCCTCCGGGTAATGAAATACTCGCAGCCGCCTATCTTTCAGATCAACTCAAGAGGGCAGGATATGAAACCCAAGTGCTTGAATCCCTGCCCGGCCGAGGCAATGTAGTCACTCGCTACAAGGGGAACGGTAGCAAGCGCCCCCTGTTGCTGTTCAATCACCTTGATGTGGTCCCGGTCGAGCCCGATTACTGGACGTACGATCCCTTTGCAGGTGTCATCGATCAAGGTCTGATCTGGGGGCGCGGTGCTCTGGATATGAAGAACGTGGTCACGCAGCAGCTCATGGTCGTGTTTCGACTCATGGAAGAGCGTCCGAATTTGAGCCGCGATGTCATCTTTGCCGGATGTGCCGATGAAGAGGTGGATGGCAAGATGGGTTTAGGCTATCTAGTTGAGCACCATCGCCATCTGATCGATGCCGAGATCGGTTTGAGCGAATCGGGGGCTATCCCCATGTACGTTGGGCCGCATACGCTCTATCCCATCCAGTGTGGCGAGAAAGGGAATTGCCGGTTACTGCTCCGGGCCCACGGCGCTCCAGGACATGGCGCTTCACCCGATTACAGCAACTACGCCATCCGCGACCTGGCTAGCGCAATCGAACGGCTGACCAGTAGTACATTGCCCATTCACGTGACCCCCACCACTCGCATTTTCCTGGAGCAGGTGACAAAGTTATTTGAGATTAAGGTCGATTTAGATTCTGAAGTGGCTATCGAATCCCTCCTAACTGCGATACCAAATCAGGAAATTCGCGAGGCACTGGTGCACATCACGCGCAATAGTGCTGCACCAACCCTCCTGCGTGCCGGCACAAAAATCAATGTCGTCCCCAGTGCTGCAGAAGCCGAATTGGATGGCCGCATGTTACCTGGACAAAGCAATGAAGCATTTATTGGGGAAGTACGTGCGATTATTGGTGATGACCTGTCGATCGAGATTATCCATCTTCCCGAGCATGATTCAGCTGCGCTGGAAGCACCGGCTGAAGGTCCTATCTGGGATAGCTTGGTGAGAAATCTGGTTAAACACGATCCAAACGCCAAGGTTGTTCCCATGATTCTGGCCGGCGGTACCGATGCTAAACTATTGGCGCCCATTGGCACAAAAACATATGGCTTCAGCCCCATGGCGATGCCCAGGAACTTCGAGTGGCATGGTCTCGTCCATGGTCATAACGAACGCATCCCGGTAACTGCACTCGACTGGGGTATCGATGTCCTTTACGACACCGTTATCGATCTGTGCACTTGAGTGCTGTAAGCTGGGAAGCCGGTAGGCCAGTAGACCGGTAGACCAGTAGACCAGGAAAGCGGGCAGACTGCGTCACTCTCTTGCTTTAGCAGGTTCACCCCGATAAGCCACACGGCAGCAATCCCCATTTTGTATCCACTGAATCCGCAAAGATATACTCATTATCCGACCACCGACCACCGACCACACGACCACACGACCACACGACCACACGACCACACGACCACACGACCACACGACCACACGACCAC
>PIVW01000999.1 GCA_003353825.1 Chloroflexota bacterium | reverse complement strand
GGTAGTGTCTCGCAACCAAAACCGGCCAGGGAATTGACTTCATAAAAGTCCAATAACGCCTGCCTGGCTGCCTCGGTCTCAAAACGCCATGGTTCATAATTGGAGATGGTGAAGGCGCCATCCAGGCCAGCATAACCACCACTATCAGGGATGACGATCTCGGCGGGGTCCAGTCTGGCCAGTTCTTCACGCACGCGCCGGGCCACATCTTCGCCGCCGATCTCGGTGACGGCAAACTCTCCGGTGGTGATGTCAGCATAGGCCAAACCGGCGCGCCGACCTCCTTCGAAGACCAGGGCCGCCAGATAGTTGTTCTTGCGCTCGTCCAGCAGGTTGGGTTCGACCAGCGTTCCTGGGGTCACCACCCGCACCACGTCCCGATCAACCAGACCTTTGCCAACCTCACCCACCTGCTCGCAGATGGCGACCTTGTAGCCGGCATTGATCAGTTTGGCGATGTAGCCTTCGGCGCTGTGCCAGGGCACACCGGCAAGAGGTACGCGCTGGCCCTTGGTTACGGGGCGGCTGGTGAGGGCTACTTCACAGACCTCAGCCACGATTTTGGCGTCATCATCGAAGGTCTCGTAGAAGTCCCCCAGCCGGAAAAAGAGGATAGCGCTGGGGAACTGGCGCTTGATTTGTAGGTATTGGCGGCGCATGGGCGTAGACATAGGCCGATTGTAGCGGAGGAAGGCGTGGCGAACAAAATAGGTTGGGCAGCTTGTGTTCGCACATGCGCGCCTGATAGGAGCTTTCTTCAACTCTCATCGGAGGTGTGTTGCTAACATGGTCTGCGCCATTGCTGTGTAACTCTAGCGCGTGATACAATCGATACGAGCCAAATCTTTTCATCCCACCTATTGGCGAGGTCAGACATGAATAATCTCTCAACGGTTCGAAAGGAAGTCTATTTGCCTTCCGTGCAGGCGGCGAGATTGCATAGACTTGCAAAACTACGAGCTACTTCTGAAGACGAAATCATTGCGCGGGCGTTGAATATTCTTTTTGATTTGACTGATCTGTTGGATGATCAGGCGGAACAGCAGGGATGGTCTTATTTGTCAGAGGCTTCTCTTACGCTGGTGTGGGATAATGACAAGGATGCTGCGTACGACAACTGGAGAGAGTTGTATGGCGTTTCAGCGGGGTGATGTCGTACTTGTTCCCTTTCCATAACAGCAATCTGAGCACCACCAAGGTTCGGCCGGCCATTGTTGTGAGCAGCCAGAGCTATCACGCGGCACTGGGGTCGTTGAATGGGATTGATTAGATTCAAGTCAGCGCCAGTGAGATTTTTTGGATTTTGAACAATTCCGCCAAAGAAAATCCCTTTTCAAGAATGCCAAGTGCCACCGC
>PIVW01000399.1 GCA_003353825.1 Chloroflexota bacterium | reverse complement strand
CGAAATGAGACATCTGCTCAGTCCAGTATTCAGCAAATACAGGATTTTACCGAATATTATTCGGCAGAATCGCAGATCTGATTAATTTTCGAAGGTTTTGAACTAGCACCATTGGTTATGTAGCCTCAGAAATATCATTTGGCAATCTCTGGTCGAGATATCTCATGAACCAAAGGGGACTGTGCAGAGAAGCTACATGATCCATTATAATTGCGGCAGTCAGGAACAGCAATTGCATTCGTGTAGGTATCAATACCAATATCTCCAGAATAAACGTGCTCACCACCCGTTGCACTAATCTAGAAACCTCTTGTGTGTGGATACCGTAAAGAACGTGTAAAATCCTCACAAAGGGTGCAAATTGATCAGCCGTGTGACACAATCATCCACGCACCAAACGACCACGCGACCAAACGACCAAACACCACGCATCCTCCCTCTAGAGACAATACCCCCATGACCCAACCAATCATCCTCGCCAACAAAGTTCATAAATCCTTTCGCACCGGGAAACTGGAGGTCCATGCCCTGCGCGGCATCGATCTATCGGTAGAGCAAGGGGAGATGGTCGCCATCATGGGGCCGTCGGGTTGCGGAAAGACCACCATGCTCAACTGCCTGTCCGGACTGGATGAATTTGATGCGGGCGAGGTGCTGATTGAGGGTGTTGATCTGCAGGAGATGGGAGATCGGGTGAGAACCAGTTATCGGGCCGAGCGCATGGGATTTGTATTCCAGACATTCAACCTGCTTCCAGTCATCACTGCCGTCGAAAATGTCGAATTGCCCCTTCTGGTGAGTGGCGTCAGGACAAAAAAAGCTCGCGAACGAGCGCTGGCTGCCTTGGGACTGGTGGGCCTATCGGAGCGCGCCGACCACAGACCTGCGGAACTCTCGGCCGGACAGCGGCAGCGAGTGACCGTTGCCCGAGCGCTTATCAATAACCCAGCCATTGTCTGGGCTGACGAACCAACTGGCAATCTCGATAGCGAATCCGCGGAGGATATCCTGACACTTTTACGGAAATTGAATATAGAGCAAGGCCAGACTCTGGTGATCGTCACTCACAATCGTGAAATCGGCGCGATGTGTGATCGCATCGTACGCATGCGTGATGGGCAGATCTTAAGCGACGAGAAGAACGGCAAAGTCTAGGGGGCGACATGACATTCGTAGAAAATCTCAGCGTTATCTTGCTCGCCGTAATCGGCCTGATTTTGTTGTCCATGATCGTGTTGGCAATCCGTAATCCAGTACTGATGAAATTGGGTCTACGCAATATCCTGCGCCGCCCAACCCAGACAGTTCTCATCGTTGTAGGCCTCACGCTCAGTACGATCATTTTTATCACGTCACTGAGCTTGGGCGACACTCTAAACTACTCAGTGCAGCGCAATGCCATCGATGCCTACGGCGAGGTGGATGAGATCATCGCTCCTCCGCTCATATCGATGTTGGCAGGTATGGGAGACGGCGATCTTGCCGTCGATGAACCTGCAACTGAGTCTGAGGAGAATTTGAACAATTTGTTAGAAGGGGGGCTGACCAGTGTGCTTACGGTCCTGGAAGGGGGATTGTTCGGCATCAGCGAAGCGCGTTTCGAGCAGTTGCAGGCAGAAGCAGCCGAGGAGCCTCTTATCGACGCAGTGGCCGCGTCTATTCTCTTTCCCACCATTATTCGGGATGTGAGTAGCGGGCAGGGTGAGCCACTTGGCTTTATCTTTGCCGTAGATAGCGCCTACGACGAGAACTTTGGGCTGACCACGATCGACGGCCGGCCGGTGCAAATGGAGGCATTGGAACCTGGTGTAGGCGTCGTCTTCGAACAAGTCGCAGATCTGATCGGCCTCGCCGAACAAGCCGGAACCGGTTTGGGTCTGGAAGGCTTCAGTTTCAGCGATGCCGTGCTCGCCGTAGCTGGCGGTGCAGCCATCCTGAGCGCTGCTAGTGGAGGAGAGAGTTTCGATCTGGCAGCGGTAGATATCCCCATAGATGCTCTGCAATCGCTGGGCATCGATACCACACCACTAGAACAGGCGGGTATAGAATCGCTGAACCTGGAAACACTGGGATTGGATGAAGCCCGTTTGCAAGCTCTGGGAGTGGCGACCACGACCGTCAGCCTGGATTCGCTCGGTATCGATACCTCGGGCATCCAGTCTGCCACCACCGATGTGTTGGGCGCTTTCAATCTCAATACCCTCGGTACCGACATCGACAATACCCTGGCCCAGGCGGGCCTGCAACTTCGCCAGGGTGACATCTACCTGAACCGTTTGGGCGCGGAGCAGATGGGCGCCCAGGTTGGGGATGTGGTCGAGGTTTTTATCGGACCACTACCCATCCGCTTTCGGGTGAAGGCCATCGTCGAAGAGGCGGGCCCGATCGGCGCCCTGCTGCCTGTGGTGATGATGCCGTTGGACGAGGCGCAGAAACTGCTGTTCATGAATGGCAAGATTAACAATGTGTTGGTCTCTAATCTGGGCGATGAAGAAGAGGGGTTGGTACATACCGAAGCTGTCAGTGATCGCTTACGCGTGCTGGCAATGGCGCCTGAGTCGGTGGCGGCGGTGGTCGCCATCCTGCGCAGACCTGAAGTCCGGGCGGCGATTGATCCGCGGGCAGCACAAGCTCCTACAGAATTCGCAAATGAAATCGGGGGGCCACCCGAGTTTATCGCCGACCTTATCAGCAGCGCCGTGGGCTTTGATGCTCTGGCGGAGCAGATCGAGCGCCTGCCGGACGAATTGGATAGATCTGGCATCAGCGATGAATTGCGAACGATACTGGCAAACACCGGTGTGCGTGAATGGCTCACGGAGCTGGATCTGTCTCAAGATGACGCGCTTGAACTGGATCGCGCCCTGCGCGCACTCAATGAATTCGACTTGTTGGCACCGCTGAGCAAATCTACCATCGTCACCGCTGCCACTGTGGGGGGCACGATCTTCACTTCGGTGTTCACACTCTTTGGTATCCTATCGATTGTCGCTGCGATTCTGCTGATCTTCCTCATCTTTATCATGTTGGCTGCCGAACGCCGCAGCGAGATAGGTATCGCCAGGGCGATTGGTGTGCAACGCAGCAATGTCGTGCAGATGTTTGTTGCAGAGGGTCTGGTCTACGATATCGCCGCAGCAACCCTGGGCGTCCTTCTGGGGTTGGCGATCTCCTACGCTATGATTGGTTTTATCGGTGGCCTATTCAACAATGTGGTAGGGCAGCTGGGTGGACAGAGCAGCATCTTCAGTTTACACTTCAGGGTCGCCCCCACCTCGATTGTCATCGCTTACACCGCTGGTGTGCTCTTCACCTTCATCATCGTCACGCTGGCGTCGTGGCGGGCTAGTCGAATGAATGTGGTGGCGGCGATACGCGATCTACCCGAGGATAACAGCGCCGGCGGGAAGTCAAGCTCTGGCCGTTTCCTACGATTATTGGTGGGACCTCTGCTCCTCATCGCGGGTATTTTCCTGCTTGCAAATATCGGTAAGTCAGAGCCCAATGGCTTAAAAATGGGCTTGACGTTGAGCCTGGTTGGCCTGAGTTTGTTCGCCGGCAGTGTGCTACAAGGAACTGGTTCGCGGCCCGAGCGAGTGCAGCGCATAATCTATTCGATCATTGGTTTAGCCCTTATCATTATTTGGGGAACACCGTGGACATCCTGGCTCGGTATTTCGGACAGTCTCTTTGACCAGGACCCGGCGTTGGCGCTGATATCATTCGCCCTGACCGGCCCCCTGGTGATCCTGGGCGCCATCATGGTGGTGATGTTCAATGCCGACACCTGGAACTGGGCGATCAGCCACTTGCTGGGTGGCATTGGCGCTCTGACGCCGGTGCTGAAAACGGCCATCGCTTATCCGCTCAGTTCCCGCTTCCGCACGGGTATGACCATGTTGCTCTTCGCCATGGTGATCAGCACAGTCACGATTATGACGGTGGTGATCGAGGCCACCCAAACCTTGGTCGAGCCCAGTAGTGCTGACACAGCCGGTTTTGAAATCTCGACCGGTTTTTCATTGCTCAGCTTTTTCGATTCTCTAGAAGATTTGCAGGCCGAGATCGCTGCCAACCCTGATTTCCCGCAACAAAATGTGGCCGTTGTAGGCAGTGTCACCGAGCTAACTGTCGACGCCCAGCAGGTCGGGGATGGAAAAACACCTGGGGGTGATTGGCGCTATTCCCAGCTCACCGGCATCAACACAGGCTATGTGGATCAGGCCGAGCAGTATTACAGTTTCAGTGCACGAGCACCCGGCTACGAGACGGACTCTGCCATCTGGCAGGCCTTGCGCGAGCGCGATGATGTGGTGGTGATCTCATCCGATATGGCGGAAGGTAGCCCAGCCTTTGCGCATGGCGGCCCGCCCGGACCCAATAGCCGTTTCGGGCGAGGTTTTCGACTAGATGCGCTAGATCTCAACGCAGGGTCATTGCCCGAGCTCTATCTTGCATTACGGTTATCAGAAGAAGAAGACGCAATAACGACCGTGCAGGTGATCGGCGTGATCGAGCAAGACCGAACCCTGGCCGATGGTCGCATTCAAGCTAATAATAGGCTGCTTGATGCCGTCAATGGTGAACCGGTTTCGCCTGACACTTACTATGTAAAAGTCGCCGAGGACGCGGATGTAAGGGCAGTGGCAGCAGCGTTGGAGAGAGCGTTCCTCAGCAATGCGCTCAATGCCTCGGTTATCGCCGAGAGCAATGCAGCGGCTCAGGCGGTTACACGGGGCATCTTACAGTTGTTCCAAGGATTCCTGGCCTTAGGCTTGCTGGTGGGGATTGCCGCCCTGGGCGTGATCAGCACCCGCAGTGTGGTAGAGCGTCGTCAGCAGGTGGGCATGTTGCGGGCAATTGGTTTCCAATCCAACATGGTGGCCCTTTCCTTTCTGCTGGAATCGAGCTTCATCGCTCTGACCGGCATTATCATCGGCGTGATCGGTGGCATCGTGTTGGGACAAAATATAGTTGGCGTTTTCTTCAACACCATCTCGCCAGACCAGAGTTTTCCTTTGCCCTGGTTGCAGATCGGTGGGATCATGTTGCTGGCGTATCTCTTTTCTTTGTTGACGACTTTGCTGCCTGCCTATCAGGCTTCACGCATTTATCCGGCTGAGGCGTTGCGGTATGAATAAGATATCTCCACAAACCAAATCCGAAAACGCCTCAAGTTTAACGAACCTCAACTTCCTGAACAATGGCATAGTCCTTGGCTCTCCAAGGAAATGTTGTCGAGCTGTTTTTATAGCGAACGCGATCAGGTAATTCATATGGGTGTGTCCTTTTTGAGTTAGAGCGTGCTCAGGCGACCTGCTGATTTGTGTTGAAGATAGGCTGTAGGCGCTTGTGCTTGGCGGCCTGGAAAGAGATTATATTGTCGGAGGGTTGTGAGGCAGGATCGAGAGCGATATTTTCCAAAGAGTCTTGCGTAGAGTGGGGAGAGGAGTAGAGGCGGAGATGTCTTTGCTGCCTGCGAAAGCTGTGGTAGTC
>PIVW01000024.1 GCA_003353825.1 Chloroflexota bacterium | reverse complement strand
TTGCTCTTGCGGGTTCATGATGACCTCTCTTATGATGTGATGTTTTTCAGAAAGGTTTGCTCATGAACCCGTTTCCGTCAAGTTTCGTCATACTCCAAGTTCAACTGCGGTGCTACCCAGCCAGTTGGATCTTGGATTTAATCCGATTTCCCTGGTGTTTGGGGTTGTGTTTGATGTGCTCGCTTTGTGTTAGCGTTGCCGAAGCCAGGTATAACAATTCTGCCGACGTCGCGGTGTCCATCGTAAATCTCCCCACGCCCACATCAATTTTGATTTCAGCCGAGATCGCGCCTTCCAACGGTTGATTTAGTGATTCTTCGTGAGTGCTGACATAGCCCAAACGGGGGCCGAGCAATATATCGACACCAATAGCGATAAGCAGCAAAGGCCAGAACTGAGCGATGACAGCCCACATATCCCAATCAACCCATCCCAGGGCACTCAAGAGAAATCCAGCAGATAATGCAATGAGTGTAAGGGGGAAGAAGAGGCTGCCCCCGCCCAACAACATACTCACCGCCAGCACAATAGCGATCAGAGGTAGTATGGTCAGCGCCAGATCCCAGATGCCGACCGTTATGAAGTCGAAATTGTAAAGCAACAGGATCAGCCCGATAAAAACAAGAACAAGTGGACCTATGAGTTTGCTCAGACGTTCGCGAGAGGACATGATCTAAATCCTTGTGTTGTGTTGATCCAAAAGCTATTCGCCCTGGAAAGATTCGATTGTGATATTGCCTACGCCGCCATGAATGGTCAGGGAGAGTTGCGCGTCTGCTACGCTGTAGTTAGGGGAATAGTAGATGCCGTCTTGTTGTTGGTAGTTTTTCGGTATCGCTGTGCGGGTAAGACCCTTCGTCATCACCAGCTTGACACCTACATTTTTGGGGATCTCGATCGTCATGTTTGCCACGCCGCCGCTAAGCTCTGCTCTTACCTTGCCTCGTTGGGGCATGAGTAGGTCGATACTGCCAACGCCGGCCTTAAGCTGGAAATCGATCAGGTTAAGGCGTTGCAGGTCAAGCTGCGATTGTCCAACACCGGTCGAGAGAGTGAGAACGATGGGGATATCCCGATTCAGGTCGAGTTTCCAATCTTCTAACGCCTTGAAACCACCTAAAAGAATAAAATCGGGGTTGGTGCTATCTATTGCATAGCTGGCAACACCACTCGAGACTTCGTACTTTTCATTTAGTTGCTGGTCGCTACGTAGTTCGACCCGACCTTTAATCAATAGGTCGTTGTCGGCCAGAGCATTGAGTACCAGTGTTCCTGCCCCCGCCACAATATTGATTTCGGCTTTTGTTACACCATCTAACGGTTGTTCGATAGTGTGTGTGATTCCGTCGCCTGCCTGGTACTGTCCTGCGATCAACCAGATACCGCCAAGAACAAGCGCCATGAGGATGATACCGACAATGAGAGAACCTAAGGCGGAACGGCGTCCGAACAGAATATCCAGCCCGGCGGCGATGATCAGAATCGGCCAGAGATTGAGTAACGATCGCCAAATATTCCAGTCCACGATAGCCAACGTATTTAGCAATAGTATGACGCCTATCCCCACCAAAATGATGGGGCCGAATAGGCTGCGGCGACGCCGGGGCTTCATCTCAATGTTCCTCTCGGTAATAACGCCAGAGCAGTGCTCCTCCAGCGATGATCAAGATGAATGGCCATAGGTCCCCAACATTAAACCAGTTGAAAAGCGAAGCGCCGAAATTCTGAAAGAGCAGAATGATGCCGATAATGACCAGGAATCCACCCACCAGCGTCGAGTTCTTGCCTTGTTTATCGTCATCTTCACCTGGCTCTAGTACCACAAGCGCTCGATCATGTCCAGTTTCATCTGGTGGTGCTTCGTCGATGTTCTCAGGTACCACGATCAGCATAAGGAAGTAGATCAACATACCTGAACCACCGGCTAACGCAAGAAGTAAAAAGCCAAGACGAATCAGGGTGGGATCGAAACCTAGGTACTGTCCAAGGCCGCCACACACACCCCCAATCATGCGATCATATCGGCTGCGATACAGTCTATTTTTCATGCCATCAACTCCGAGCTTTTTCTATGATGTTCGAGCTACCCGTACCAGTAGATAGCCACCGACGACGATGAGCCCGACAGCGCCGACCAGGGGTAGGAGTTGGATAAACGGCGTGGCGATCAGTAATCCAATGCCGAATAGAACAGCGGCGGGAATCCAAGCCCACGACATCTTTCCTTGCGGATTCGGTAGTACTGCTACCAGGGCAAAGGTTGCGGCCATGCCCATAAAGAGAATACCAACCACATTATCACTATCCCATAGTTCGCTGGCAAAAACCATGATAGCAACCGAGACCAAAACACCGCCGGGGATGATCGCCCACCATTGTTCTTTTTGGGCCAGATACACAGCCCAAAAACCCAGACCGATTGAGGCCAAGAATATAGGTGCGCCCACGACATCGGCGATGGCCGGCGCAATGAGACCCAAACCAACCAAAGTTGCCAGCCCAAGTAGCGAAAATCCGGGGATAAGCGCCCACCAGTTTTTCTGATCCTTCAGGAATACCCCCAGAAAAACGATTCCGGCGCCGCCAAATAGCACCGCCCAAATGCCCCCCCAAAGGGAACCGAGATCGATAAGGCCGAAATTCTGAAGTAGAAGCGCCAGTCCACCGATCACTAGAACGCTTCCCCAAATCAAGGTTGATTGTCTGCGGTCCATGTTTCTGACTCCTGTCGAGCTAGGTTAAAATCGATACCATCGCACTTTCCAAAATAGCATACTCGAAACAAGTTCATGCGACCAGTCCCGGTAGTCATAAAAAAGTCATATGACTACCGGTTATCTACCCACTATACGCTCGAATCGTCTACAGTGTTTCATAATCGGAGGCCAAAACTCACTCCACCATATCAGTTATGCCAAAGTAATGAATCAAGTGTCATTGCGAGCGACGATCCCACCATCGTATTCTGAGAATATTCTTATGCTTTCAGAGTATTCAGTCGAGTACAAAGCAGCAGTTTGTAGTAAGCGCTTCAGCGCGTTTGTGCACCTGCCACGGCGATGAATCGCCTTCTACGAACCACACAGCTAGTTGCGCCACGACGCACTAGAGAGGAAACAGGATGGGTACCACAGCCAGTGTCGCCACTAAAATCAGGATTTGTAGGGGGATGCCCATGCGGCTGAAGTCGGCAAACCGGTAGTTTCCTGGGCCCAGTACCAAGGTATTGACAGGTGAGGCGATGGGGGTTGCAAAGGCAGTTGATGCAGCGATTGCAACCGTCATCATAAAAGGATAAGGAGAGACACCCATCGCCAGGGCCGACGTGTAAGCAATAGGTGCCAATAAAACGGTGGTTGCCGTATTAGAAATCACTTGACTCAGTACCGAAGTGAGTACGAACAGTCCTCCCATAAGCAATAAGGGACCACTGGTACCCAAACTGTCGATCAGTGCCTCTGAAATGAAAGTGACCCCCCCGGTCTTCTCGAGGGCGATGGCCATCGGTAGCATTCCGGCTATCAGTATAATGCTTTCCCAATTCATCGAAGAGTAGGCATCTTCCATAGTAAGGCAACCGCTCAGCACCATGAGTGCTGCTGCTAGCAGCACGGCCACCACCGCTGGCAGCAATTGCAGAGTCATCAACACCATCATTCCCAACATGATAGCCACGGCGACAGGTGCTCGGTTCGTGGCTTGTTTTGTGGCAATCATCTCCTGCGGCTGTCCTACGACGATAAAGTTCCGGCGTTCATCTGTTAGTAGATCGATCTGCTGCCACGTACCTTGTACGAGCATGGCATCACCGAAGCGCAGTTTTTCATTCGCCAACCCCTCATTTTTGATGGGCTCGCCGCGACGCAGAATGCCCAATACCGTCACACTATACTTATCGCGGAAACGTGTTTGCTCCAAGGTACGCCCATCCAGACGTGAGCGCGGGGGGATGATGACTTCGACCAAACCCACTTCGTTGGATACAAAACGTCCGCCCAACTCCTCAAGTGGACGCAAACCCAATGATTGTTCACGTGCCATGCGCGTGACGTTTTCGACATCCCCCTGGACGCGCAAGATGTCATGTTCAACGATATAGTTGTTTGGTCCCACAGGCCGAGGAGGTGTTGGTAATTCTTCATCTGGTGGCCACGATTGCAGCTCAAGTACCGTGACATGGTAACGGGTTGTTAACTGCAACTCAGCCAGCGATCTACCAGCGAAGGCTGAATTCCGTCGAACACGTAAACGAAACACATTGTTCGCCAAACCATAGACCATTGCCAAATCATGCAAACTGAGGGCGTCCTCAGCCAGTTGGATTGAGGTAGGTGAGATACTGGGCGCACGGATCGGTAGCAAGCGACGACCCAACACAAGAATAAATATAATGGCAATGGCCAACACGATCAGACCAATAGGTGTGAAATCGAAAAAACCAAAGGGTTCTAAGCCCTCCGCCACCAGGTAGTTGCTCACCACCAGGTTTGGCGGCGTACCAATGAGGGTTAACATACCACCGATCAGCGATGCAAAAGCCATCGGCATCAGCAATTTGGATGGACTAATCTTAGCGTTCCAAGCCAAACTAACGACGATGGGCAAGAAGATAGCGGTGGTCCCCGTCGAACTCATAAAGGCCGACAGCACAGCGACCACCAGCATGATGACAATGAGCAAGCGTGTTTCATCAGAACCGGCGACCCCAGACAATCTACCACCGATGGCGTCGGCAACACCCGTGCGCAGCAGCCCGTTGCCAACCACGAATAGTCCGGCGATGATTACCACGATATCGTCGGAGAAGCCCGTCAAAGCCTCATCAACTGTGAGTGTTCCGCTGAGTAACAGCGCCAGTACAGCCATGATTGCGACCAGATCAAGCCGCAGACGATCACTAACAAAAAGAATAATCGTCAAGCCCAGAATGACAAATACGGTAAACAAATCCCACGTCATAATCGATGAAAAAATGAGTAAGGTTGGTGCTTACAACATAGAAATGCGACCGCCTAAAGAAACATGACGGTCGCTCGCAGACCTCACCGTTCGCAGACAGGCGATGATCGTGTATTGGTGTTGCGGCAATTACCGCAAGAATGAGGCTAACATAGATCATCTACAAGGTAAAGCTGAAATCAATACCCTCAAGCCGCTATCCGATTTGCTAAGCCGGTCAATACCAGACCTACTCGCAACCGCAGCGGCGAACGTACAAGCGACCAATACTGTAGGCGGCGGTCATAGCGGAGCAGGAACGCATGCTGTCGAGAGCGAATTCGGTACAATCGCGGGCCGTCTGATCTGCCGGCGGAGTCGCGCCAGATTCGTTCGATAGCATCGATACGATGTGTTCGACCTTTCCACCTAAAACTAATGGGTGTCTGGCTACGAGATGTCATGACAGCTACTCGTTCTAATGATTTCGTACGCATTTGCTAGCTCCGAAGGATAAAGTGGAATAAGGCTTTTTCAACAAGATAATGATCCAGTTCAATCTGAAAAAACCTCAAGCGAATTCCTAAATAGCGCAAATCTCTGGATCACTAATTATTGGACTTCGCCAAAGACGTTAAAGTGATGACCATTCGTCCTGTTGCAATTCGACAGCTTCAGTCGATTCATAGCCCATCATCCTGAACTCACGCTGTTGAGCGGCGGGGGGACGAGGTGGGATCAATCCCTGAGGTTGGGGTTGGGGCATTGCCTGAGGGGAAAGCATGTGGGCGGGAAACCCACCACTAACAACGACAACCGGCGGCTGTGCCTGTGGCTGTACAGCGCGAAACTGTTCATCATCTCGTACTTGCTGCCGCCGTACCATCAGGAAACTCATGAGTAGGGAAGGTACAATGGCAACCACGCCGATCACGACGCCAATGATTATGGCGAGAGCGTCAGCACTCAATCTATAGGCGATGACGCCGGAGAGAACGGCCAGTACAGCAATAAATGTGGCAATGATAATCGTTTTCATAAATGTCGTGCCTCCCTAATGTGTCGACGGGGTGAAATCTCATTCCTGGTACATTTCAGTGAAAAAGTGTACAGATGACTATGATGCTCTCCGAGGCAGCCCGTTGCTTACATAGGGTGACCTCAGGTACTTACTAATTCGTCTCGATTCTTCTTCTGTTGTGAACGCAGCTTGCAGCCGTATGGACTGGCCGCGGGACACCAGCAAAAAATCACCCCTGCCTCGTAGACGCTCAGCACCACTGCCGGCAATTCCGGTTGCGATTTTGGCATCCTCTGGGCTCCCTACCGCACCGACCAATCGCACAGGTAAATTTGCCTTGACAAGTCCGCCTACAACTTGTGACGCGGGTCGCTGTGTGGCTACAATCACGTGAATTCCTGCTTCTCGACCTCTCTGGGTCAGGCGACTGAGCACTTCCTCGACGACTTTACCGCCAACCATTCGCAGATCGGCAAGTTCATCGATAGCGATGACCAAAGCGGGCTGGCTCCGTTTCTCTTTGTCACGCCGCTCCATCTCCGCGATCATGCCCTGCAACAGCTTGACTGCGACTTCTGCCTCACTGACTACGGGTCTCACCAGATGAGGCAGATCTGCTAAGGGACCGAACCCCCGCCCTTTCGGATCAATGAGAATCATCTGCAGGGATCGCTGAGCATTATGCATCGCCAAACTAAGTAGCAGACTTCGTAAAAGTGCCGTTTTGCCGGATCCAGTCGTTCCGGCGACTAAAACATGAGCGACATCTGGGCTGGGTAGCCTTAAGAGTAGGGGCACACCTTCTTCGTCAACACCGAGTACCGCTGATAGTGCAGGAATTCGGGCAATTGATTCACAGAGTCGCTGCAAATGTACCACCGTCAATTCGTTACGAGGTACCTCGACCCTTATGGCTCCACCTCTGCGGTACAGTCTGATATCTGGGACGCCTAAAGACAACGCGATTTCTTCGCGCAAAGCCAGGACTTTTTGAACGCGCGTACCCAGAGTAGCTGTCATATCATAGCGAATAAATCTAGGGGTGACCGTGCCGCCCCAAACACGCCCTTCAATTTTATGAGACGCCAAAACAGCCTCAATCGTGTCAGCTTGACGTTCTAATCGATATCGTCGCATCTCTTTGTCATGTCTTTTGGATCGCGCTCTGGGGGCTAGCGCCTGGCGGTACTGGGGTTGGTTTTATGGACAGAATATCCGGTATCAAGCTGCAATCTGCTGCTCCAACTGACGAATAACTAGAACAACTTTGCCTTGAACTTGGATATCGTGGAGCGGGAAGTAGCGCGGCTGCATCGTCGGATTCTCTGGTTGTAGTTTGATTTTACCCTTTTCATGATAAAATCGTTTTAGCGTCGCGCTCTCTTCGCTATTCACCCAAACTTGAACCAGATCACCATTACGGGCGATTTTTTGCTGGCGTAATACTATGATATCACCATCGCTGATCATGGCATCAATCATGGAGTCGCCTCTAACTTGAAGCGCATAAATGCCCGTTTCGTCCGGGACCAGATCCCGTGTCAATTCGATATAAGACTCGGGCTCAAAACCATCGTAAGGGTCCTGGTCAAAACTGGCCGCAGCGACTGCCAGTAACGGTATCCGAACGGTTCTGCCCAAGTAGTAATCTCGTCCATCACTAGTACGGATCAACATAAGGGATCTGCTTCTTCCACGTCTGCGTTGGATAAATGCTTTGTCCTCAAGTGTATCCAAAAGCCGCGAGACGTGATCTTTCGAACTAAGCTGAAGTTCACGTCGAATCTCTTCATAACTGGGAACGTCTGCATCTTCACTCAGCCTTTCTTCAATGTAATCTAGCAGTCTGCACTCTAGCTCATTCAGTTGTTTTGTCATCCTGTTATCTCCTATCGAGAAACGGCAATTTCACTTATCTAGAACACATGTTCTGAATCCATCATATCAAAGACTACCGGCAATGTCAAGCGTTTTCAGAACCCTTGTTCTCTTTCCTGTATTTTTTGAAGTGCTTATCTTGGGAGGCAATGATGTTATTTGTTCGAACGATTTTAGGTTCTGGCAGACTTGTACTGGCGATGATGGTACTCATCAGTTTGGCTCTCGTGATTCATGGCACTCTTTTAGTCCGGGCCTGGCTGCCACGCACATGGGGGCTTTGGGGGTGTCAGAAGATGGCGCAGGCCTCTTTGTGGCTGATGAGGCGATACCCTACCGCTATGATTTTGGCCACAGTCTATGGGAGGCACTACCAGCCATACCTGATGGGCAGTCCATTCTTCGTTTTGCCGTTTCCCCCGACTTTGATGTTGATGCCACCCTTTTGGCGGGAACGGTTAATGGTGTTTGGTCTAGTACAGATGGTGGCCAGAGTTTTGAGCGAAGCCAGGGATTCTATCCTCTTGGCGTGACGACTTTGGATTCGAGTGGTGGCTCCGGCAGTGACGGCGAGCTATTTGCTGCTACTGATCTGGGGGTTTGGCGACGTCGAGGTGGCGTCTGGGAGCCTGCCAGTGCCGGTCTCACAGGCGTAGTTGCCAGCAGTATCACTGACGTATCCCTCAGTCCAGATTACACAACTGACGACACGCTGTTTGCAGCATGGCTGAGCGGTGTGAGCATTGGATCTGGGCTATATAAATCAACGAATGGGGGGGGAGACTTGGGATCCAAAACTGAGTGCAGGTCATATCGGACAAGTGGATGTTTCCCCTGCGTTTGCAGGCGATGGTCTGGTTTACGCGGTCGCAGATAATCGCATCCAACAGTCGAGCGATGGTGGCGAGAGCTGGGCGGTACAACCCTTCTGGGTAGGTGATCCTGGCGCGCACCTGCTGGCGTTGTCTCCGCATTTCACGACTGATAGAACCCTTTTCGCTGCGAGCAACGATGTCTATATTTCAAATGATGGCGGCGCCACTTGGGCGCCTTCGGACAGTCCTCCTCCGATCGGTGAATCCAGTTCTCCGCGTTGGCCAGCAAAACGCTTGATCGCGGCGCCAGGTGGCGGATCGAATACGACCCTGTTCATGACGTTGTATCGGTTCGAACCTGATCCTCCTTATCATCGCCATGATCAAGTTTGTACCAGTGTTGACGGTGGGATGGCGAGGCCAACCTCCCGGTCTATGGAGTACGATTAACAGTCCAACAGAAGGACAAAAACTAGGCGCTCCATTTTTGGGCCTTACCTGGCAGGGCAACGAAGGGGAGTTGTGGGCTGGCGGGCTAGACGGCGCCTTATTATTCAGCGACAACCCCAAAGAATTGGCCGGGGTAGTACAATGGCAACAGGCTGCCAGTTTTGGCTCAGATTACTCTCCTCAACCACTGGCCTGGGGCGCTGGACCCAACCTCTACATTTCTCTCTACCGTATTAATCCCTCCGGCGGTGTCTTCCTGCGCAGCAATGATGGCGGTCTTTCCTGGACGGAATTGCCGCTGCCTGCGCCATAAGACTGTAGCGACGAAGAGCAAGTCACTGCGGTTGCAACGCCAACAACGTTTGGAAGCAAGCTAACCTTAAAGGTGTGTTGCGTATTCGTCGTTCGACTGGTTACGTGATAGGCTTGTGCTTATCATTGCAACATGCCCGAATGCGACAACTCAATTCCGGTCTACTTGGGATTCGCAACTGAGGGCAAGCATGCGTCGATGTCGTGCTCTTGGCATCGACTGAGTATCGTTTTTGCTAATTCATATCTAAAACCATCTGGAGAAGAGGTATGGCCGAGAATCACGACCAGGAAGATCACAGCGAAGAGGAAGACTTTAATCCCATTGGCACCGCCTGGGTTCTGGCTATATTCTTCTTAATGATCATAGTCTTTTGGGGCTATGCCTATATTGAGATGATTCTCGAAGCATAGGAAAGAGAGGAGGAGAGTCTATGCATGTTCATCGCTACGAAGCGGCCTGGATCAGGCTGACAATTGCCATGCTGGTCGTGTTTTTTTGTGCAGTCATGACTGCTGCAATCGCCGGTGGCATTCAATTGCCCTCGCCCCAGGGATACGTAGATCCGAAAGATCTTTCAGGTACTGATTTCGATCCACCAGGATTGCGCCAGCTTTCCCCGGGGCACTACGAAGCCTATATGGTTGGTCAGATTTGGCGTTGGGAACCTGATGAGATCCGCATACCGGAAGGTTCACATTTGACGATGTATCTCACGAGTCGAGATGTTCAACATGGGTTCAATGTTATAGGAACGAATATCAATGTCATGGTTATTCCCGGACAAGTTTCGCGCGTCGAACATCACTTCGAAAAGCCCGGCGAGTACAAGATGATCTGCCATGAGTATTGCGGTTTGAATCATTGGACAATGTCAGGAAGCATCATTGTCGAAGCCGTAACAGAAGAAACACAATAATCTTAATTAATTATTAGATACTCAGAGGAGAGAGGGACATATGAGTTCAAGCACCAAGCGTTTGTCACTCGCCTACATCTCGTTTGCCGCATTGGCGTTATTTATCGGCGCACTTTTTGGGCCTTTTCAAGCACTCGATCACGCCAAGATAGATCTTTACCCCTACCTGAAATTCACTGAGAGATTTGTAGCAAGCTATTATCAGGGGTTGAGCCTACATGGTGTCCTTAATGCACTGATCTGGACATTCTCGTTTAGTGCTGGCTTTTTGCTGTATGGCACATCGGTTGCGCTGAAAATCGATTATCCGAAAAAATGGATCGGGTGGCTGAGTTTTATTCTCATGTTTGTTGGGGTGGTATTGGCGGCCATCCCCATGCTGACCAACAAAGCCTCCGTTCTTTATACGTTTTATCCGCCTCTTCAGGCGCACCCCCTGTTTTATATCGGGCTTGTGTTGGTGGTGATCAGCACCTGGTTTACAGGCATTGCCATTGCCAGCCTCGTCTTTGCCTGGAAAAAGCAGAATCCCGATAGCCGTACTCCCCTCACAGCCTTTGCCTCACTGGCAACCTACATCATGTGGTCGATCGCCTCTGCCGGTATCGCTGTCGAGGTTTTGGTACTGATTATTCCCTGGACGCTCGGGTTGGTCGAGTTCATTGATCCGCAGCTCTCCCGCACGTTTTTCTGGTTCACAGGGCACCCATTGGTTTACTTCTGGCTACTGCCCGCCTACGTAGCCTGGTACACCTTGCTGCCAAAACTCGCCGGTGGAAAGCTGTACTCCGATCCTCTGGCTCGAGTTGTATTTATCCTCTTCATCGTTATGTCATCGCCGGTTGGATTTCACCACCAATATACGGATCCTGGTGTGCCCACAGCATGGAAAACACTGCACGCGATTTTCACTTTTATCCTCTTCATTCCCTCCATGCTGACTGCGTTTAATGTCATCGCCTCGCTGGAAAATGCTGGCCGCAAGCGTGGTGGTAAGGGATTGTTTGGATGGATACTGAAATTACCCTGGGGCGACCCCACGGTTACAGCCATGTTGCTGGCCGGAATCAGCTTCATGTTCGGCGGCATCGGTGGCATAATCAATGCCTCTTACAACATCAATCTGGTCGTTCACAACACCGCCTTTATCCCAGGCCATTTCCATCTTACGGTGGGCGCTGCCGTGACCACGACCTTTATCGGTGTAACCTACTGGATGCTACCAAGGCTGACCGGAAAGAAATTGTGGGCTCCCAAGGTGGCAGTCGCCCAAGTCTGGATTTACACGATAGGGCTCTTCATCTTCTCGCGAGGGATGCACTGGGCCGGCACCTTGGGTATGCCCCGGCGCGTGCCCATGGCTCAGGCTCAGGCGACCTACTGGCTTGAGTCCTGGGATTGGCCTTCCTACATGACAGCCTTTGGCGGCGTGGTTATGTGGATTGGCATCATGCTCTATTTCGTGGTCTTCGTTGTAAGCTTATTTGGCAAGCGCATCGAAGTGGAAGATTACGAAGACGTTTACGCCGTTTCGCTATCATCGCCTGAACGATCCCCTGCGTACTTCGAGAACTGGAAGCTTTGGATTCTCATCGCCATCGCTTTCTTGGTTGTGGCCTACGTGCCCTATCTCTTTAGTTACACCATGAATGCCGTGTCACCAGGGTTCGGATCGTATATCTGGGGCGGCTGATCCGGCACTCCAGCCAATCATCAAACAAAAAGAGCAGGGCTGTGATTGATCATGGCCCTGTATTTCTTTCTGTGTACCTGGGCCATCATCCTGGTGAACTCGTTAGCAAACGCATCATTTCAACCAACACCTGCACCCCTTGCTTCCATTCAGCTAATGAAATGTGTTCTTCAGGTGTGTGATCCAGGCTGCTATCACCAGGGCCATAGGCGACGATGGGGCATTGCCACACCGGGCCGACCACATTCATATCTGAGGTACCCGTTTTAACCACATAAGTCGGGCGTTCGCCTTTGCTGCGGATGGCGGTTAGAAAGGCTCTTACCAGGGGCGTGTTCCGGCTCGATCTGTAAGCTGGTTCCCCACCATAAAAACTCAATACCCCACCGTTATTTCGGGCGGCGAGTTCTTGCTGCAATGCATCCGCACCGAGTGTCGGTGGTAGCCGGAAACCCAGAGTCATCTCTGCCCTTTCTTCAAAACCATCATCTTCTGAATGAAAGTGCCTCAGACTGGGCATGAGTTGGTCGAAGAGTCGATCTTTGCCCTGGTTCCACTCAGCAACCCATGCTTCTATTACATTCCAATAATTCACAGCGATTTCGCAAGCGCCGATGTCGGGGCCGGCACGATGGGAGAGTGCACGCGCAAAGCTGTAGTCAAGTAAGAGCCTGCCTTTGTAGCCCAAGGTGACGCGGTTCCACCGGCTGGGTTCGCCGATCACGGCCAGCGCGGGTGAGAAATCTCCCACAACTTGACGCGCGCCTTTCGAGGTAGCGCTCTCCTCTTCGACAGCGCCGACTACGATAATCCGCCAGCCAGGTTGGGGGCCTAACTCCGCCGCCGCCGCTGCGAAAGCCGCCAATGGGCCTTTTGCATCGACGGCGCCACGGCCGTAGAGTCGATCACCGCGTACTGCCAGGGGGATGTAGCCCGGCACCGTATCGATATGTCCTAATAACATCAAGTCTTGGGGGGGATGCCCAGCCTCGTTCGCTCCACCATCGAGTATGCCAACTGCATTACCCGCTTCATCAACATAAGCCTCAAAACCATGTGTCTGCATCCAACCTACGAGATAATCTACAGCTTCAGATTCTTCACGCGAAGGGCTATAAATCTGCAAGAGTGAGGCCAGAGGCTCAGGCAGATCGGTTCTGGTTGTGAGATGTTCAGTCATGGCCGGTATCAGAGGGGCTTAAGTAGGTTTGACCAGAGTCAATACTTTGGAATTCATATGGAATCTAACGAGGGCAAGCATACCATATCGCACAAGTTCATAGGCAAAACGCAATACGCATCACGCGTCAACTAATCCGCATCTGCCCCCTGTCATCTAGGGGTAGTCAAACACCCTCATTGTTTTGTCTCAACACCGCTCCATGCTATGCTCTAGCCATGAACACACAACAGACAACCGAATTCGATGCGAGTTGGACGATCCAATTGGCCAAAGAGGCGGGGGCGATTGCCCTAAAACACTTTCGGCGCACGATTGCTATGCGCAAAGCCGACAATACCATCGTCACCGAAGCTGATCATGAGGTAGAACGGTATCTGACAGGGGCGTTGCGTGCGCGTTATCCCATAGATGGTATTTTGGGTGAAGAGGGTACTAGCCATCAGCGCCAGGCGCCTCGACAGTGGGTGCTAGATCCCATCGATGGCACCAGTGTGTTTTCCTTTGGCTTGCCCATCTGGAGCATTTGCATTGGCCTTATGTTCAAAAACGAACCTATAGCCGGGATCGTGTATCTGCCTGCCACGAATGATTGCTTTGTGGCTGATGTAGCAGGTCCGGCCTTGCTAAACGGCGAACCCATCTACACTGCTGCCGAAGCGCCCTTGAATTCTGAAAGCATTTTATTCGGTGCGGCCGATGCCCACCGTCTTTGGCAAATTAAATTCCCCGGCAAGGTTCGGGCATTCGGTTCATGTGCCGCCCATCTCTGCTATGTAGCGCGTGGCAGCGCTGTTGCGGCGCTCAATACAAACACCGCCTTGTGGGATATCGCCGCGGCTTTGCCGATTCTGAAAAGAGCCGGTGGTGAATGCATTCTGCTAGATGGTTCACCTGTCCTGGTAGAGACGCTGTTGGATGGCTCCAAATTGCCCTTGCCTATTTTGGCGGCGCCGCCTTATTATCTCGAGGTCATTCGCACACACACTCGATTTTTAGGCGGCAACAAGCCCCGACCTGCTTGATATGAAGTTGCTGATTCTTACGCCTCAATTTCCCTTTCCTCCACATCAGGGCACGACACTGCGTAACTACAATCTGATCAAAGGGCTGGCAGAAAAGCACACCTTAGATCTGTTCAGCATGTTGGCGCCGGGAGATGATCCAAGGCAGGAAGCGATTGTCGATATCGTACGATATGTGGTGACGTCGCTACAACCTCAACGAACCGGCAGACGGCGACTGCGCGATCTGTTTACGACGCCACGCCCCGACATGGCCTTACGTTTGTGGGATGGGGGGGCGTTCAATCGACTGCAACAACACATCAAGGCACATCCGCCCGACCTGATTCAGATCGAGGGCATCGAGATGGCGCCCTACCTGCTGGCACTAGCCCAAACCTCTGCCGATCTCCCCCTAACCATTTACGATGCCCACAATGCCGAAACGATCCTGCAGCAGCGCGCCTTTCAGGCAGATCTGCGCCGTCCCAGCCGCTGGATCGGCGCCGGCTATTCTGCTATCCAGACCAACAAACTGCGACGCTACGAGCAGCAGATCCTGCAACTGGCCGATGGCATAGCCGCGGTGAGCGAGGCCGATGCGGAGGTGTTGCGCACCCTAGCCCCCGGCTGTGTTCCCTACGTAATTACGAATGGCATCGATCTTCATGCCTATGATCCGGAAATCGCCTACGCGAACCCCTACACGCATGCCGGAGTAAATCTGGTTTTTACTGGTAAGATGGATTTTCGTCCAAACGTCGATGGAGTCCTCTGGTTTGCCGAGCGCGTTCTGCCGCCGTTGCATGCTACCAACCTCAATCCTCATTTTTGGATTGTAGGACGCAACCCGCACGCGCGCCTGCAATCCCTCCGCTCTCGGCCCGATATCACCATCACCGGCGCGGTGCCCGACATCCAGCCCTACATCGCCCATGCCGATCTCTACGTGGTGCCATTGCTGGCGGGCGGCGGCACCCGTCTCAAGATCCTGGAATCATTGGCCATGGCAAGGCCGGTTGTCTCCACACGTTTGGGCGCGGATGGCTTCCCCGTGAGCGATGGTGAACAACTAGCTCTGGCTGACACCCCCGCCGATTTCATCCAGCGCTGCGTCGCTCTTCTGCAACAACCGCAGGAGGCCGCCGCTATGGGTGAGCGAGGCAGGACTTTCGTCGTCGACCATTACAGTTGGGACAAGATCGTGCCGGAGATGAACCGCCTTTATCATCGCAGCAAACGCTGGAGTGAAAAATCGCTGGTTGGGTGAATCGGACGGCAGCGTAATCGCAGACAAGGTCAGTGCCTGATTATGCAAGTTGACACGCTGAATCGCCCTTTGTACCAGTTCACGCCCTATGCTAGAATGCGATTCACAAACGTAATAGTAACACTCCTTCACCAACCCCACCCGACCATGTTCAACACGCTCGTTGCTCAACCAGGCATCAGGCAGCGCCGGTGGGTCTCAGCCGCAACAGGCAATATGGGGGGATCCCCCTCATCGTCTGATCCAAATACTTGAGATCCGCCTATTAGGCGCGCCTGAACAAACCAGTTATCAGTGCTCCGAGTCACTAATTTCTGAAACCCTGGTTCACCCAAGGAGCTTTTCTTATGCCCAACGACAGTCATCCTAGAAAATACCTCGTATGCGTCGCCTGGCCCTACGCCAGCGGCGACAGGCATCTCGGCCATGTGGCAGGCGCCTACCTGCCCCCTGATATCTACGCCCGTTACCAGCGTTTGCGCGGCAACGAAGTGCGCATGGTGTCGGGATCGGATACCCATGGCACCCCGGTCACAGTGGCGGCCGCTGCGGAAGGTATCAGCAATGCCGAGATGGTAGCCCACTATCACGCCCGCTTTGTGCAAGCCTTCAAAGACCTGGGCCTGAGCTTCGATCTGTTCACCCACACAGACACCGAAAACCACTGGAATGTCACCCACGAGCTATTCCTCAACCACCTGGAAAATGGCTACCTCTACCGTGACACCCAGAGCCAGCCTTACTGCCTGGTCGACCAGCGCTTCCTGGCCGATCGTTACATCGAGGGCGCCTGCCCTATCTGCGGTTACGCCGACGCCCGCGGCGACCAATGTGATAACTGCGGCAATATCTTCGACGCGGTCGAATTGATCAGCCCCCGCTGCAAGATCTGTGGGCGGAGCCAGATCGAAGTTCGAGAAACAGAGCACTTCTTCTTCGATTTGGGCAAAGCCAGCCCTGATCTGGCCCAATGGCTCAATGATGGCAACAAGTCGCATTGGCGACATGCCGTTTACAATTACGCCAAACAGCAGGCCGAAAGTGGCGAATTACGTGGCCGCGCCATTACCCGTGACATCGATTGGGGCATCAGCATCCCGGTCGAGGGCTTTGACGACAAAGTCATCTATGTCTGGTACGATGCAGTGCAGGGCTACCTGAGCGCTACCCGTGAGGTCTTTGCGCTGGATGGCGAAGCCGATACCTGGCGTGAATGGTGGTTCGATCCCGAAGTCAAATCCCTGTATTTTATCGGCAAAGACAACATCCCCTTCCATAGCATCATCTGGCCGGCCATGCTCGTTGCCGATGGCCGCGGTCTGAACTTGCCGTACGATGTGCCCGCCAACGAATACCTCAATATCGAGGATAAAAAGATCAGCACCAGCCGTCGCTGGACGATCGGCCTGCCCGATTTTCTCTCCCGCTACGATCCCGACCCTTTGCGCTATGCTCTGACCATCAATGCGCCCGAAACCCGGGATGTCAATTTCACCTGGGAGGAGTTCCTGCGCCGCAACAATGAGGAACTGGTCGCGACCTGGGGTAACCTGGTCAATCGCGTGTTGGGCTTTGCCTACAAGCGCTTTGATGGCGCCGTGCCCGAACCCGGCTCCTTCGACGAGATCGATCAGGCATTGCTGGCCGAATCGGAAGCAGCCTTCGAGCGGGTTGGCGCCGAATTGGATGCCGTCCGCCTGAAAATCGCCCTCACGCGGGCGATGGAACTGGCCCACAGCGCCAATCGTTATCTCAACGAAAAAGCCCCCTGGACACAGATCAAGACGGAGCCGGCCGCTGCAGGCACGACCATTTACGTCGCCCTCCAGGTCATCGACCGGCTCAAGGTTTTGCTCAACCCCTTCTTGCCCTTTACAACCCAACAGCTTCATGGCTACCTGGGCTATGAGGGCGATATCTTCGGAAACCTCTACATCGACGAGGTCAGCGATGCCCGGGGTACGCGGCCCGTACTGCGTTACAAAGGGGCCGAGATTCAGGCTCGTTGGGAACCACAGACACTACCGCCAGGCCAGGCACTGAACAAGCCAAAAGCTCTCTACAAGAAACTCGACGACAGCATTATCGAAGAGGAGCGCGAGCGCCTGGTGGCTCATCTTGCCAAGTCGGGATAGCCCACAATGACACCTGAGTGATTTACGCGTCAAACGGCCGGTCGGCACGATGTTGACCGGCCGTTTGATTTGGAGACAGAACGAATTTCATTATGCTCTAACCCGCTGCATCCACAAATAGATCGTCACCGTCCCCACCACCAGGATCACACCCAACCATTGTGTTGGCGACACTAACCGTTCTCCCAGGATCAATCCGGCCAGCGCAAGCGCCGAGACGAATCGTAAAGCCATGAAGCTGGTGATGAGTGCCGGCGTGACACCCCTGACTGCAAAAATCTGCAAGAGATTACCACCCACCTGCACGATAAAGATAACAGCCAGCACCGCCAGCCAACCTCCTGTGGAAACGGAACCCCAGACACTCCACTCTTCCCCTGTAACCAGTGTCAGAATCAGAAAGGATACGGTCATGGCCAGGCCTTGTTGAAACATGATCTGACCACTGGTCGTGCTTTTGACATGGCTACGGCGTATCAACTGGTAGTATAAAGCAAAGCCAAGCATCGAAAGGGTAGCCAGAGCCAGGCCCAGAATATCCGTCCTGGTCATGTCACCGCCGATATCTGACCAGTCGGGCGCCAGCATGAGCACAGCACCAAGGGTCGAGATCACGAGGGCGCGGTAGGTATAAGGTGGCGTGGCCTGGCCGAACACCCAGACACCAAGCAAGGCTACGGGAAAGGGCGCAAGGATGTTGATCAGCGATACCCAGATCGCTTTAGTGAGTGTGATCGAAATGATGTTGGTCACCGCCCGCAAAGCGATGACCGCAGTGAAAACCCAGAGAATACGTTCTGTCTTAAGTGTATTGACAGCGTGGCGCCAAGTGACCCGTTCGCGCCATCTCATCAAACCAACTGCGACCACGGCAATGGCAATGGATGCGATGAGTAACAGAGAAAATGTCGGGACTTCGGCCACGGCACGCTTGGCGAAAACCGGATAGCTGCCGATAAAGAGATGCGCCAACATCCCTGCCCAAACATAGGGCCAGATCGACGGTGCAGGGATGGCGCGTGATTGTGTGCTATCCATCAAGTGGTTGTAACGCTATGGGCCCGCCGTTGCAGCCACAGATAGATGGTCATCGTTCCCACCACCAACACGGCGCCCAGCCACTGGCTGCTTGACGTCAACTGCTCCCCGAGGATGAACCAACCCAGGATCAAGGCCGAGATCAAACGCAGCGGCATCATACTCGTCACCAAGGTCGGGCTGGCGCCGCTCAGCGCTGTGATCTGCAGCCAATTACCGCCCACTTGCACCAGGAAGATCACTGCCAGCGCTGCCAACCAACCTCCCGTACTTACAGACCGCCAGGCAGCCCAATCCTCACCCGTGTTCCACGACAAGAACAGAAAGGTGAGCGCCATAGCGGCGCCCTGTTGCACCATGATCAGCCCTGTCGAAACATTACCCACGTGGCTGCGCCGCACTAGCTGGTAATAGGTCGCCAAGGCCAGGGTCGATAACACGGCAATGGTCAAGCCCAGAACATCACTTGCGGTAAAGCCAGATGCCAGGTCGGACCAATCTTGCACCAGCAGCAACGCAGAACCCAGGGTCGCCAGGATCAGCGCCCGATAGGTGTAAGGTGGTGTGTGTTCGCTAAAAAACCACGTGCCCAGAAAGGCAACGCCAAAAGGGGCGAGGATGTAGATCAATTGCACCCAGGTCGCACGTGTGAGTTCTACAGCGATGATATTCGAGACCGAGCGCGCCACCACGAAAACGGCCAACAACCATAAAACTCGGGATTGCCGCACGGTCCGCCGAGCTTGCGACCACTCGATGCGGTTGCCACGACGTAATAGCACCATCCCCAGTAGTGTTGCCGCCACCGAAGCAAAGAACAGCAATGAGAATTTCGGCACCTCGGCAACAGCGCGTTTGGCGAAGACTGGATAGCTCCCCCAGATGAATTGTCCGATCAAACCCAGCCAGAGATAGATCCAGACCGTGGGGGCAGCGTTGATATGAGAAGGGGGGGATGTCACGATTTGATGAGACAGGTGAGTTGATCGGTCTGGATGTCAGGATGCCAGTGGTGAAAGATCGACATTATAACACCCCTGCACCCATTCAAGTGTTGTCAAAGGGTATAGGTCGTTTTGCCTCGCTAGAGCCGCCATGCTACCATGCACGGCTGTCTTAAACCAGTTTTTTTTTGACTCCGGACAATTCACTCCATTGTGACGTGAGTAAGATGTAGCCTTCGTGCAAAGCACTTTCCCGTATGACTTCCTCTAAGAAAAACGCTTCTTCATATCAGCGACCCCGTCAGCGACCCCGTCAGCGACCCCGCGTCTGGGTCATCGGACTCGACGGCGTGCCCTGGACGCTGCTGCAACCCTGGATCGATCAGGGACACCTGCCCACGTTAGCGAAATTGCAGGCAGGCGGCGCCTGGGGTGAACTGCGCTCCACCATCCAGTTTCTCACCGCCGTGGCCTGGTCCAGTTTCCTCACCGGCCTTAATCCCGGCAAACATGGTGTATTCGACTTCTCGCGTCGCATCCCCGGCACCTATGATCAGGAATTGACCAACGCCGCTCGCCGGGCCGGGCGCAGCTTATGGCGTATTCTCTCGGATGCCGGACGCAAGGTGGGGGTTGTCAATGTGCCCATGACCTTTCCGCCGGAACCAGTCAATGGCTTTCTGATCTCCGGTCTGGATACTCCGGGTCTTGATTCAGCTTATACCTTCCCTCCTGCCCTGAAAGCTGAAGTCAACGATGTGCACTTCATCGCCGTGAGCACGGTGGGCAAACCGCACGGACAATATCTCAAAGAGACGTTGCAAGGGGTGGATAAACGGTTTGAGCTGTTACACCGAACCATCGAGAGAGAGCGTTTGGATTTTTATATGTGGGTGGAGATGGAGACCGATGCCATTCAGCACTGTTCCTGGCGCCTGATGTCTGATCCCGACCAGCCCAATCACGATGCTATCCTGCAGGTATATCGGCGGATCGATGCCCACTTAGGCGTCCTTGTCGAGGCGCTGCCCGAAGATGTCACATTGATTGTGATGTCAGATCATGGCGCCGGCCCTATCGAAAAGACGGTCTATTTGGATCGATGGCTGGCTCAGCACGGTTGGTTGAGCCTGAAACATGGATCGGATCTAACACTGGTTGATCGGGTCAGGCATGTGGCCAAAGGCGGAGTCAAACAGACGATCTATCTCGCCCAGCGCTTTCTACCCGTGGGGGCCAAGGGATTTCTCAAGCGTTTTACAGGCGCTCACGCCGCGGTCGAAACTTTTATCGACAAGGCTGATCTGGATTGGTCACAGACCGTCGCCTATAATACCGGTAATCTGGGCAACATCAATCTCAACATCAAAGGGCGAGATCCTCAGGGTGTGATCGATGCAGATGATGTTGATCAGGTCATCGCCGATATCACCGCAGCGCTATACGAACTGCGCGACCCCGATAGCGGAGAGCATATGGTGGTGGATGTCATGCGCCGCGAGGACCTCTATACGGGCGATCTGATCGAACGGGCGCCCGATCTGCTGATTCGATGGAAGGATGACAAATATCTGGCGACGAAAGATTATGACAATCTACCCAATGGCCCGATCTTCGGACACAAACAGAAGTTTGGCCGCCATGGCGCCGCCTATGCGCTGGATCAGACCGGCACCCACATCATCGAAGGCATGTGCATCCTTTATGGCCATGGGGTTCGAGATGATACGCGCTTAAACGATGCAAACTTGATCGATCTGGCGCCGACTATTCTACACCTGCTGGATGTACCCATTCCACGAGCGATGGATGGTCGGGTTCTGGCCGAGGCGTTTGTTTCCGAAATCGCTACACGCCCGCTCCGTTATGAGAAGGATGATCGAGACATCAGCAGTGGTCCCGATTCGGATCTCAGCGCTGAGGACGAAGAAGAAATCCGGGCCAGGCTCCAGGGCCTTGGTTATGTCGCTTAAGGAGCAAAAGAGACAGTGAGTGACGAGCAATTCGAAATCCGAAATCCCAAATTCGAATTTGCTTTGTCTGTCATTGTCGTCAACTGGAACGCAGACGCCTACCTGCCGGCAGCACTCGATTCTTTGTTGGCCGCTTGCAAGGATATTGATACAGAAGTATGGTTTGTCGATAACGCCTCCAGCGACGCCTCATTGCAAATCGTGAGCGAAGGATATCCGCAGCTTCACGTCATAGCCAATGCCGAGAACTTAGGTTTTGCTGCTGCCAATAATCAGGGTATCAAGCGAGCGCGTGGCCGATACCTGCTGTTGCTCAACCCGGACACTGAGTTACCACCGACAGCACTCACGACCTTGATCGCCTTCATGGATGATCATGCTGATGTGGGTGTGGTGGGGCCCCGTTTGCAGGGGAAGGGGGGCAAGGTGCAGGGGGGCGCTGCCGGCTATGATCCCTCACCGGCCACGATCTTTAACTTCGCCAGCTTTCTCTACCGCATATGGCCACGGCGCCTACGTGGTCTCTGGCTGCCCCGCTCTCTCTACGCACAGACAACACCCATTGCCGTAGATTGGATTTCGGGTGCGTGCATGCTGGTCCGGCAGGAGGCGGTCGCACAAGCCGGCCCCTTGGACGAACGCTACTTCATGTATTCGGAAGATGTGGAGTGGTGCCGGCGCATGCGCACAGCCGGTTTTCAAGTTGTCTGTTATCCTGCGGTTTCGGTCACCCATCACATAGGTGGCAGTTCGCGGCAACATGGGGCCGACTTTTACGCCCACAATGTCGATTCGCTAGACATGGACCTGCGCTCACGTTACGGCTCGGTGCAGGTGGCTGTTATGCATTTTTTCAGCGCCTTTGGGTTTTTGTTACGCTATCTTCTGTACGAATTCTATTTTCTGCGTTGGTGTAACCCTGTTCATGCAGAACTGCGAGATCTGTGGGTAGCCTGTCTGAAAACCAGCCTCAGGCGTATGGTGCGTCCGGCAGAAAAATTAGAAGGCAAAACGCAAAAGGCAAAGGGCAAAAGTGTCGTCGTTTGAGAGTGGGATGCTGACGAAGACGTTCTTTCCTTTTGCAATTTGATTTTTGCCTTTCCCCTTTTAATTTTATTTACCCATGTCCACTGCCCGATCTGTCGCTCGAAATACTCTTTTCCTGAGCATCGCTCAAGGAATACGTATTCTCTTTGCGTTCATACTCATTCTTTATATCGCCAATGTCTATGGTGCAGTGTGGCAGGGGAAATTCAGTATTCTGTTGGCATTTCTCAACATCTTTATGGTGCTGGCATCGTTTGGCATGCCGCGGCTTATCACACGTGACGTTGCCCGTGATTACGGGGCCGGGAATCAATACTACTGGTCGGGGCTATTGGCACAGGGGGGCACGACGGTTCTGGTGATGGCGCTCATGGTCGTGATTGTCACCCTCATGCCCTACCCCCAAGACACCAAACAGATGCTGTGGTTGGCCGTACTGGCCTTGCCGCTTTTCACCTTCTACTCCGTGTCGGGTGCCTTGTTACGGGCCCACGAACGTATGCAGTACCTAGTCTATGCCGAGGTGATCAGCGCTGTCGCCCAGTTAGTTGTTGCCGTGATCCTGCTGTCGGCGGGGGCTGGCGTCATGGCATTGGCGGTAATTCGCATCGCCGGCATCGGATTGGCGGCGCTGGTGGTGTTCCTATCGGCGATCTGGCTCAGATATATCCGTCGCCCGCTCATCAATCTAAACTTTTCCAAGCGATTGTTGATTGAGTCTTTCGACTTTTTTGGTATGGCTGCCTTCGACGCACTTTTGCAACGCCTTGACATCCTCATCCTGTCGGTCATAGCAGGCGAGGCGGCGGTCGGTATCTACGACGCCGCTTACCAGCTTATCCGGGTTTTGATGACCCTGGTTCTCTCCTTTACAGACGCCATCTATCCTGCGCTCTCGCGTCTTTATAAAAACGCCCAAGAGCGTTTCTCTCTGGCCACAAGCAAGGCGTTACAATATGGCTTGATACTGCTGTTGCCTGTCGCAGTGGGCGCCACCGCCTTGGCGCCTGAGATCATCGCTCTCTTTTATCGGCGATCGGTATATGCCCTTTCCGCCGATGTCCTGGCGGTGCTGAGTTGGGTTTTGTTAGCCTACTTCGTCCAGATTCTATTGAGTCGCACACTCACGGCCGGGGATGCGCCACGCGCAGCATTTCGCATAATCGCGGGGATGGTAGGGGTCGGTGTGTTGGTGTTGGCAGGGTTGACAGTCGCTTTCGGCGCAGTGGGTACGGCCTGGGGCATGCTTGTCGTCTATCTGTTTGGCGCCATTCTGTCGTGGCGCGCGTCCAGGAATTTCGAGCTATCCTTCGATGCCCGTTGTCTGGTACGTTCGGCGATGGCAGCCGCACTGATGGGCACGGTGCTCTACTTTCTGCCAGAGGTTCATGTCTTGATCTCTATGGTGATTGGATCCAGCATTTATGGGGCCTTGGCCGTGGGGCTACGGGTTTTCGACCAGGGAGATATGCAAGTGCTGCGGGCGCTAGCCAAAAGATCCTGAAGTGCGTTTGCACCCTATTACCAGACATGGTTTAACTATGCAAAAATGGATTATACGCAGTAGCGCAAAAGTTACTACGGAGCACTATTCCAAATGAAAATCGGCGAATAATGCCACGGTTTCAGAAACAAAAAACCAGCCAAACTGGGGATAACGGTGCAGTATTCGCACGAG
>PIVW01000998.1 GCA_003353825.1 Chloroflexota bacterium | reverse complement strand
TATAGATGGGATATGGCCATCCCAACCTTGGTAGTCTTATTGACCGGACCCTCAAAGCCCCCGATTACCCCAGCGGTTATGGTGTCATAGCCAGAACAGGTGTCCAAATCGCCCGTCCCGCCAAGGACACTGCCCCAGGCGCCCGGGCCGTTCGCATTGCTCGGGCGCAACCGGTCTGCGAGCTGATCGGTGACCTGCTGCGAGTTGCCAAGAACACCATGGGCAGCACCGCTGACAGGAGAGTAGTCCCCGATAATCGCCGCCACATCACCGGAGTTGTCCGGGGTGACCGCTGCCAGTAGACCGAGCAGGGTTTGCAGTTCATTCGGAATGTCGCTGATGTCGTCGTAATCGTCGCCCTTGAGCGCATCGTCCGCCACCTGTGTAAGGCCATAATCGCCGCAGGTCACATGCTTAGCCACGCTGTCGACAAATATAGCCTTCAAGCGCAGGGTGCCAGTGTCATTCGGGTCCACATCTTCGAAGTCAAACAGTAAAGAGTTGTCTTCTGGCGTAAAATCGTTGCCGCGTTTCACCTCGCTCCCGGCCTCAATAGCATCCCATTCATAGCCATTGTAGACTGCACGGTTTACATGGACAGTGTAAGTTTTGTCGCTCAGATTCGCTGTGCCGCCGACATCGACCCGAACGCCTACGGGCTGGGTCATGCTACCTTCAAAGTTTCTTCCGATATAGATATAATTCGTCGTCCCGTCGGCGGTGCTGGTGCCGGAGATATTGCCGGTGTTGATTAAATCACCGGTGAAGTCCACAGCAACGTGCAGGGCATGTTTGGTTGCAGATGTCGTGATGTTGCCGCTGTTGGTGAAGTCGCCGATGAAGTCGCCACTGGGGGCGCCGCTGAGTGTTTCACGGCCGAATTGCGTGCCATTATCGCCGCCAGTAATGTCCCCTTCGTTTTTGAAGTCGCCGTCGAATGTAGCACTGAATTGCACGCCTTCATCGTCGCCGATAATGGCACCGCTGTTGGTGAAGTTGCCGGTGAATGTATTGAGAAATTGCGCGCCATCATCGCCGCCAGTAATGTTCCCGCTGTTGGTGAAGGTGCTGACGGTGTTGGTGTCATCCCCGAATTCCCCTCTGAAGAAGAACACGCCGTGTTTGGTTTCGCCGGTAATGTCCCCTTCGTTTTTGAAGTTGCCGTCGAATGTGCTAAAGAACTCCACGCCGGTCTTGCCGCCTTCTATGCTCCCGCTGGCGCTATTGGTGAAGTTGCCATCGAATGCACCGGTGAAGTTCACGCCGGTATCGGCGCCGTAAATATTCCCCTCGTTGGTGAAGCTGCTGGCGGTGATATTCCCGAATGCACCCTTGAAGAACACGCCGCGTTTGGTTTT
>PIVW01000997.1 GCA_003353825.1 Chloroflexota bacterium | reverse complement strand
AGCGATGTAAGTCGCCCGTTCCGCCGCCTTCTTGCTCACTAATCCCATCTCGCGGTACAAGAACGCCACAATCACCGTGGTGAAGACCTCGTAGGTCACCTCCACCCACATGTGCACCACCATCCATCTCCAGAAGTCCGACACTACGAAATTGGTTTTCGGCGTCACTTTCAAACTGAAGAATAGAAACCAAACCATCACCAAACTGCCGTAGAAAACCCAGGCCGGAGTCGACCAGATAGTGTTCCACGTGATATACGAGTAAACGCCGCGGAATAATATCAATATCCATAACACAAAGCCGCACAGTAACAAATCTTGGAAGATACGGCCCAATTCCATGAATTCCCAGCCCTGCGATCCGAAATAATACGCCATTTCGCCCTGCAAATACCCCGTTTGTCCCAAGGGGATACCCACGGCGCCGCCGATCGCCACAATCAAACAGCCCACGAATAAGATGTCGATCAGCACTTTCTGGCCAACGGGCACTCGGCGCTGGAACCGCGGTAGAAACCAAATGGTGGTTCCCACCCAAGCCACGAAGAACCAGTAAATTTGGAACACGGCGTGATAAGAACGCAACACGTTATACGGTAACAAGTAGCACGCGGTCAATCCGAGCGGACGGACGAAATCGATGGCACACGCTACGCCGGAAAACACTTGGATGGCGAACGCGATCATGGATAGCACAAAGAATTTGTAGCACGCCACCTGCGTCTCTCTGACCACACCGGTCTCCAAATCCTGAGTGGTGAGCGGCTGCCCTTTGGTCTTAATGTCCTCTTCGTCCTCGTTTTCATGGTCTAATTGCCCATAAATGAACAACGTAGCAGCTAAACCAAACCAGAGCACCAACACTGAGATGGCGGACCATAAAATAACCGCTGGTGTCGGGATATTGCCGGCTAACGGCTCATGGGGCCAATTATGCGTATAACTGTAGTCCTCGCCGGGTCGCGCAGCTGCGGACATCCAGGCTCCCCAAAGGAAGAAGGAGGCCAAGTCGTGAATGTCGGTCGGGTTCGTAATGAACATATTTGGCGTCAACGTGGACGTTCCTTGTTCAGCTCCGGCGAATATGCGGCGATAATAAGTGGCCACTCGTTTCCACGCCGATATCTGTGCCGTGTTCAAGACGATGACATCTTTTTCTTTGTTGTACGCGTTGTTACGTAGTTCGCTGCGAACGCGCGGTTTAATGGCTTCGATGTCGTGCTGCGTCTTGTGTTTTAATTTGGATTCGTAATGTTTGCTCATTCCAAGGGCCCATTCGTGTAATGCCTCGGCGGTATAATCTGGACCACGCTCTGAGCCGTCACCTAAAAAGGAGCCGTAAGCCATTAATCCACGTAA
>PIVW01000996.1 GCA_003353825.1 Chloroflexota bacterium | reverse complement strand
ATTCAACCTCTCTCGGTCCTTTCAGCCACTTCTCATCCCTTTATCTGCCTGTTGCCAGGCCTGCCCTCTCAAGCAGGCTTGGTGATCCTGTACTTTTTTTGGCCAAAGTTGTGTCCGTCGAGCACATGTTAAATACCGACTGTGGCATGAACATCCCCAGTTGCGAACGTTATTCTCGACGTAGGCCCGGTATTTGGAGGTGTCTAGCATGCAAAAGAGGATGAGTCGTTTGTTCATAGCGTCTCTGACTAATACATCTTTTGGCCAAAGTCGAGTTTGAGACCACGGCATGCTCCTAATTCCCGTCTGAAACGGCGCCCAGGTGTAGTAGTGAACCCAAAAATGGCCAAAGTCGAGTATGAACACCCCCACCATTCTTGTTGTCGAAGATGAACCCAGCATTGCCGAAGTGGCCAGCCTTTATCTCAAGCGGGCCGGCTATGATGTAGTCCTGGTGAATGATGGCCAAAAAGCGTTGGATTGGCTCGGCCTCAATACACCCGATCTGGTTGTACTCGATCTGATGTTGCCCAATGTCGATGGTCTTGAGATCACTCGCTGGTTGAGGACTCGGAGTGATATACCCATCATCATGCTCACTGCCCGACGCGAAGAGACGGACCAGATTCTTGGCCTGGAAATGGGAGCAGACGATTATGTTGTCAAACCCATTAGTCCTGCGAGTTGGTTAGTCGCGTGCAGGCGGTGCTTCGCCGTACACAGGGCAGTGCAGCGACCGGGGGGGAACCGGCCATTTCCTTCCAGTATCTGAGTATTGATCCGAAGACCCGGCTTGTTACCGTCGCCGGCACAGAAAAAACACTGACCGCGCGAGAATTCGACTTACTGTTGGTGCTGGCACGCCATCCCAGGCAGGTTTTTACCAGAGACCAACTTTTAGATTCGGTCTGGGGCATAAGTGAATTCATCGATCCCAGTACTGTCACCGTCCATGTGCGTCGTTTACGCGAAAAACTCGAGAATGATCCATCCAAACCTTGCCATATCCAAACGGTATGGGGCGTTGGTTATAAGTTCGAACCCTAGAGATTCACTATGACATCTACTACTCAAACTCGACCCGTTCATTCGCCCGGCCTGCCCCTGCGATATCTTTTTGGGGTATTGCTCACCCTCGCCCTGGCGTTGGCGCTCTTTTACCTGGTTATGCGTCCTTCCATGTTCGAAATGGAGGCCATGGCCCTGTTTCTTAGCATTACTGCGGGGATCTCTGTACTAGCAGGGTAGTGGTTATATATTAACTGATAGGACACCATTCTGTGTTGTAATAGTGGAGGTATAATAGGAGTACCGCCTCATGGAAGCTATCAGATTTAGAAAATGACAGTGTTTTTCGCAC
>PIVW01000398.1 GCA_003353825.1 Chloroflexota bacterium | reverse complement strand
CCTCTTCGTCGAGTGCCGGCATCAGGAACGGGTGGATAAACTCACCTTCTATGGTCTGGATAATAACAGCACCACCATCCGCCTGGCCAAAATGAACTTGGCCGTGCACGGTCTGGAAGGGGACATCCAGCAGGCAATCACCTACTACGAAGACCCGCACGAACTGCTGGGCAAGGCCGACTTTGTGATGGCCAATCCGCCCTTTAACGTGGATGAGATCGACGCCGACAAGGTCAAGAGCGACCCCCGCTTGCCCTTCGGCCTGCCGGGGACGAACAAAAGGGGCAAGGTCTCCAACGGTAACTACATCTGGATCAGCTACTTCTACAGCTACCTGAACGAACTGGGCCGGGCCGGTTTTGTCATGTCGAGCCAGGCCTCCAGCGCCGGGCGGGACGAGGCCAAAGTGCGGCAGAAGCTGGTGGAAAGCGGCGACGTGGACATCATGATCTCCATCCGCTCCAACTTCTTCTACACCCGCACCGTGCCCTGCGAACTGTGGTTCCTGAACCGGGCCAGGCCGGAGGCGCAGCAGGATAAAGTGTTGATGCTCGACGCCCGCAACGTCTATCGCAAGGTCACCCGCAAGATCTACGACTTCAGCCCGGAGCAAGAGCAGAACCTGCTGGCCATTGTCTGGCTGTACCGGGGGCAGACCGACAAATACCTGGCCTTGGTACAAAGCTACTGCCGCTGGACGCTGGACGAGGGCGAAAACTGCTTTGCCGGCCAGGACGACATCGGCAAGCCGATCGAGCCGTTGCCGGCCTTTGGTGCGGCGCTGGACGACCTGCGGGCAGCCATCAAACCTTTCTTGACGAGCCAATCTGAGAACGGCCCTCAGGCCGAACCACTGCGGGAACTGAACGAGGCCGCAGCCCTTTTCCGGGCGGATGTGGCGGCCTTCCGGCAGGCACTGGCCGGGCAGCAAACCCTCTGGCGAAGCCAGCAGACCGGCAACGGCGCCCTGAAGACGGCAGTGGAAAGGCTTGCGCCCCTGACCGAGCGCAGCCGTGATTTGGTCAGGCAGAGCGACCTGCTTTATAAGCTGCCCGGTCGCCTGATCGAGACCTGCGACAAGGGGAGGGAGGCCGGGAAGAGCGATCACTGGTCGGGGCGAGAGATCAACCGGGCGCGCAAGACGACGGACGAGACCCGTCAGGCCGTTGTGCAGCGGTTGAAGCAGGTGCGCTATTTTTGGCGGCAGGCCCACTGGCTGACCGAGCGCTTCCCCGACGCCGAACTGCAGGACGTACCGGGACTGGTGAAGCTGGTGGACCGGAGGAAGATCGCCGCCAACGACTGGAGCTTGACCCCGGGCCGCTACGTGGGCGTGGCCCCGGAAGAGGTGGACGAGGACTTCGACTTCGAGGAAACCCTGCGCGATATCCACGTGGAATTGGAGGACCTCAACGCCGAGGCAGTGGAGTTGGCCGCGACCATCAAGCGGTATTTTGAGGAGTTGGGGGTATGAAGGTAGCAGTTGAAACTTTAGAAAGCCTGTGTGAATCCGAGCGAAAGATTACATACGGCGTTGTCAAACCAGGCCCGGAAGTTGATGATGGCGTTCGTTTCATTCGCGGAGGCGATGTTTTTCAGGGACAGATTGCCGAGGATGCATTGCGCACCATTTCTCCACAACTTTCCGACAAATACAAGAGGACGCTGTTACGAGGTGGAGAGCTATTGGTATCGCTTGTGGGCAATCCTGGTGAAGTTGCTGTAGTGCCAGAGCATTTAACCGGTGCAAACATTGCGCGCCAAGTAGGACTCATTCCATTACGGCCAACAACTAACGCTCGTTATGTGATGTATTTCTTGCGGTCGCATTCGGGACGCGCTCAACTCTTTACTCGAACACAGGGCGCTGTGCAGCAAGTCATAAATCTGTCTGATTTGAGGACAATTGAGATCCCGCGAATCTCGCGAGTAATGCAAGATCGCATCGTCTGCATCCTTTCCGCTTACGATGACCTGATCAAGAACAACCGGCGGCGCATCCAGTTGCTGGAAGAGGCGGCGAGGCTGCTCTACCGGGAGTGGTTCGTGCATCAGCGCTTTCCGGGGTACGAGCATGTGGCGGTTGTGGAAGGCGTGCCGGTGGGGTGGGAGAAGGGCACCATCGGTGACATTGGTCAGATCGTAACTGGAAAGACGCCAAGCAAAAAAAATGAATCCTACTACGGGAATGGTGTTCCTTTTATCAAGACACCGGATATGCACGGAAACACCCTGGTTATCCAGACTTCGGAGAGCCTATCTGAAGAGGGCGCTGCATCTCAAAAATCAAAAATGCTGCCCGCAAGATCGATATTGGTGTCCTGCATCGGTTCAGTAGGCGTAGTTTCGATGAATGCTGCACCTGCCCAGACCAATCAACAGATAAATGCAATTGTCCCACGTGATCAGATAATGAGATTCTGGACGTTTTTCATGGCAAAGGATATGAAGCCGCTCCTGGAAGGCATGGGGGGAGGGGCAACGATGGCCAACGTTAGTAAGTCGAAGTTCACAGCCATCGAGTGTATTGTCCCATCACGGGTTACCTTTGAACAATTCGACGCCCATGTCGCTTCTCAAATTGATCAGATTGATCGACTGACCCAGATGAATCTTGTACTGGCCCAAGCCCGTGACCTGCTCTTGCCTCGTTTGATGTATGGAGAGATCAGCGTATGAGTGAAACATACAATGTCTACTGTGATGAATCATGCCACCTGGAAAACGATCATCAGCAAGCTATGGTGTTGGGAGCCGTGTGGTGTCCGCTCGAAAAAAGCCGAGAGATCGCTGTGCGACTCAGGGAAATCAAGCAGAAAAATGGTATGAGCCCACAGTTTGAGGTCAAATGGACAAAGGTGTCTCCATCAAAATAAGCTTTATACCTTGATCTTGTAGACTATTATTTTGATGACGATGACCTCTTCTTTCGAGCGCTCATTATCCCAGATGGCTCTTTGGGACTTCGCGTGACGATCACGAATTTCAGTCGATGATGCCCTCACACCTAGTGGCTGGTTGTGCCAGCGCCTAGATATAGTGTGGATAAAATCCGTACCACGCGAAATCCCAGAGAACCTCAAGTTTTTGAACAGCTAACGATTAGTTTAGCTGCACAGCGTGTTGGCCCAGAACGTTGCTTTTCCAGGGCGAAACTTGGCAAATCGCGCCGCTTTGCCTACGGCGCAACCGAGTCTGCTACAACTTGGGTTAGGCCGCTTTTGGTTTTACACACTCATTGCTGGCTGCTCGTACACCTTGACTTCGCGATTGATACGGTCACTTAATTCTTGCTCCGCAATTTCAAGATCATAGCGAACCTGTAACCGCAACCACACACCCGCACTTGTGCCAAAGTAGCGCGCTAGTCTCATCGCAGTATCTACAGTTATTGACCGTTTTCCATTCACGATTTGACTGACACGAATGGGCGTCACACTAATATCTTTCGCTAAACGATATTGGCTGAGTTCTAATGGTTTCATGAAATCTTCTAGCAGTACTTCGCCAGGATGAATTGGGGGTAATCTTTCTTCCATAATTTTTCTCTCACAAATGGTAATCTACGATTTCTACATCACGGGCTTTGTTATCTGCCCAATCAAAGCAAATTCGCCACTGGACATTGATACGAATGCTATATTGACCTTCTCGGTTACCTGATAGTTTTTCGAGGCGATTTCCTGGAGGCGCACGCAGGTCTTGTATGTCTTCGGCGTCATGCAAATAAAGCAATTTACGACGGGCGGTTCTCTGGATGTCTCTCGGCAACTTCCTTGAGACTTGACCACGAAATAATTTTTCAGTTTCTTTGGATGCGAAGGATTCAATCACAAAACTATAATATCACTCTTCGATATTATCGCCAAACAATAAGTGCAAACAAACTGCGAAAATACCAAGACTTGGCCCCTCGAATAGATTAGCGGCCTAACGATGGCGTAAGCTGCGAGCCGACTTTGCAACACCCGATTATTTAACAAAAGCCAACCTTTGCAAATTTTCGCGCCGATTCTCGGAGCCGAAGGCGAGCCAGTGTTTACGCGGGGTTGGGTGACGTATCACGAACTATCCTATTTATAACCCATCAAATCCCTAATGCTCGCACGACCCTGTTAGCGAATTCATCAACGGCTTCTTCTTCATTTCTTATACGCACCGAAATATTGTTTTCTTTGCACTCTTTTAGAATTGTATCTGTGATACATTTGTCAAATTCAAGGAATTTTTGCCACGCTTTCTCTGGCTCAGGCAAATGATATATCATTTCTTTCATAGCACTTCGATCTTCGTTTTCTTCCCATATTGTAACGCTTGACTGTTCCGGCATTGCCAGGCACACGATCTGATTAGGCGAGATTACACTTGCAATTAATGCTGGATTGCATATTCCGCCATCTATTAGTATGCTGCCATTCGCATTTACTGTTTCAAGGTCTTCAGCCAGCAGGCTCAGATATTCAGGTATTGCTGCTCGATTAAAACTATCGAATTCATCCCATGACATATCGAGCAGCCATGCTAAGCCATTCTGTGATGTCGACCATGCCTTATTGACGGGGTGATGTTCCTGTTCAAATCGACCGTGATATGCGCCATAAATATGGGCGTCCATATCATAGACTGGAATATTAAATCTTGACGAAAGAGCTTGGCAAATTGTTGTCTTGCCGGAGTCCGCTCCTCCAACAATCCAATATAGCTTATCGCGCCTGAATAATAACTCTCGAGATTTTTCGAGCAAATCAGTGTTGATGATAAATTCCATGAAATCTATCTTTGTCCTATACTCTATGTGTAATGCGGTTTTACGACACCTAACGCCTAGCATCAGCGGCAGTTAAAAGCAGAGTGTAGCGTAGCGGAACGCCGCTTTTATAGTCTTCCAGAAAAAGATTTTGGATCCGTAGGCGTATCTACCAGCGGAAAGTCTGGCAAAAAGTCAAAATCATTATCTGAACATCTATAACTGCCGCTGAATGCTTTTGTTAGGCCATTTTTTCGACATACTTTGGCCATGTTTTTCCATATGGTATTAATTCATTTGCACAAGAAACAATGGTTAAATAACTTCCTTCTGTATGCCTCTTTAATCGTGTTAGACCTGTATAGATAAGAGCCAATGTTTTTTTATCAACTGACTGACCAATGAAAATTACAATAGCTCTTGACTCCCAACCTTTAAAACTGTGAAGGGTTGTTGCCTTAATACGAGCATCGCCCATATAAAACCCCATTTTTTTCCTTCTAGATTCACGACCATCTTCAGAAAATGTATGACATGATTTAACGCCTTTAGCTCCTAGCTCAGAGACCACTCCGATACCTCGTTTGTTAGTATCTGATCAGTACTGGACGGAAGTCATATGAAGTTATGAGCAACTAGTGCTCGTTTATTAAGAATGCGTACAACTTCTTTATTAAATGGACGATGTAAATAGTTCCCCAACGTTATCAGCCAGAGTCTAGGCCTTTTCCAAAATAAGGCAAGACCATCGTTTATCGTCGTGA
>PIVW01000995.1 GCA_003353825.1 Chloroflexota bacterium | reverse complement strand
GGTCACATTCCGCGAACCTCTGCGCCAGACTGGCGTATACGAAGTATTCTAGACTGTGCGAGTTTTCATTACCTATGTATACCTTCTGAGTTATCCGCGCATGGTTACCACTGTGGCACGGTATGGTCAGATGTATGTCTTGTAATTCATCTAGCACATATTGAATACCTGCGCCCAGGATAGCCTGCACCTCCAGTGCCGCCTGTACAGGCCCAACCTCCGCTGTGGTCTTGAGCTCATCGTGTATGTTGCCCGAGATGAAATCACCTAGCAGAGCTAACACCGCGTTATCAATAGTAATAGCGTGTCGCTCTTTGCGCACCAGCTTCACAAACCGCTCGAAGAACCTACCAGCCCGCTTCTTGGCTATGGCTATGCTATATTCGTTCTTACCATTCACCTTACCCGCAGATACCGGCTCCTCTATGTGCCAATCGCTAGCGATAGCTATTGCTGTAGCCGCATGGCGCACCTTATTCGTTTTCTTAATCTTGTATATCTTTCTGGAGCGCCGTATTTTGAGAGCTGCGGCCAACTCGCTCTCTACTACACGGATTCTTCGAAGGCAGGCCTTGTGGCGGGAGGTCAGTAGGCGGTTGTCTTCTTGCGCCTCCTGTAGGCGCTGCTCTAGCTTTACTATGTCTGTGCCCATTTCACATACCTTTCATAGGCACGCTCCACTCGGGTCTCTGAGTAGACCCTGGCATCTCGCTCGAGCACATTGAAGTGGTACTCGGCTGCGGACTGCGATACGTGTGCGTGGTGCCCATGTGGATTTTTGTCATACTGTTGCGCATGACGCAACTCATGTAGTGTGGTATCCAACAGTAGGAACGCAGTTTCCGCATCCGTCCCTGCCCGTATCCTCCTATGCTCCATCATCTCGGCCAGGTCTACCTTGCATGACACTATCTGATAGTTGTGCCGCCAGGCCGATAGCGTGATGTAATGTCCATCGGTATCTGCCCAATGCTCCCCGTAATCTGACATGCGGTCATCGAAACGGATGTAAACCGTACGGGTTAACGTACGTATGTTGGGCAGTAGGGCGCGGATGTATGCCCTCTCATCTAGAGGGGTCTTCTCACAACCATGCACAAGGATGCGGTTAGAACACATTAGTGTCGACCTTTCCACCCCGACCCATCTTGACGAAGTCTAGAGGGCTGCCCCTGCCACGCCTCTGGCCGGCCTGCATTGCGATTGCCGAGGAACCTGCAGACTTAAGGGTCTGCAAATGACCCAGATAGCAGGAGATCGCCAGGGCTTCGGTGATATCTTTGTGGCTTCTCTTCCGGTCTCTATCTATTACCTGTAGCTGCCCATTCCGCTCCGTCATCTTAACTCCGCGGAATTCTTTGA
>PIVW01000994.1 GCA_003353825.1 Chloroflexota bacterium | reverse complement strand
CCGATGCTGTGATAATTGCCGTTCGAACAAATCGTCATCTGTTTGGCGTGTCATGGGGCTGTCGTTGCCATCCGCACCTGGGACCTGAAGCCAATAGTATGGCTCGGTAAGCATTTCGGCAAGTCGCTCATTGGATGTGCTTGCCGAGGGGGCGCTGCGTCCGGTGGTAAGGCAGGGGGCTTCGGGAGCGGAGCGTTCGCATTCGGGCGGTGGTGGGGATCTGCGGGAAAGGAAGTAGCTCTGCCAGGCAGCCTCGTGCTTACAGACCTGGTCGGTAACTTTGCAATAGCGAGGACGCATTTTGGTATAGACCACCTCATACTGCATGGCCTCATTGGCATCGCTGATGAGAAAACCATCGGTCAGTGAGGATGAGTGGTACCATTCGACAGGAATATCTCGTGATAAGGTTGTATGCTCGATGATTGTCCGTACCCGATCGCCAGTCTTTTCACCACCCAGATAATCTCGAGCAAGAGGTGACCAGTATGGATCGAGTAATGCCAGGCGCTGGGGCATGAGCTTGTCGGACAGATCGCCTTGATCGATCCCTTCGGCAAGCTGTGCCAATAGACTTGCCGCCATCTGATTGCCGAGAGAATGCCCGACCAGCCGAAGGTCAGGGCCGGAGAAATCGGCCAGAGCCTGGACATACACCTCGTAGAATAACTCACCGGCGTTGGTGTTGGAAGCGTTATCTGTGTGATAGTCACCCACTTCATCCCGCCAGCGCATCCCTTTTTTACCATCTGCCGTCCATATCTTTGCTTCAGCATCCAGGACGATTTCCTCGTCGGCAAATGGTCCCCAGTCAAAGACGCCAAGATTCCAGCCGGCGTCGATCCAGGGCGCCGCCAGGTCGAGCACCTCCTTTTCACCGGTCTCCATGTTCTCGAATTCCCAAAGCATGGTGCGGTGGGTGTAGGCCTGGTCGGGTTGCCAGCCATGCACAAAGAGAATGGTTGCTCTTGTCGGGTCGTAATAGGGATTTGGTTCGCCCGAGATCGCTAACTGGTTGGCATCGTTCTTGCCAAACCAGTAAATGCCGTAGGTGGGACCGGCATCTGGCGGTGAAACCGGAGTGCGTGTTACAGGCGTGCAACTTGCAAGCATGAATATCATCATGCTCAAGCAAAAGAGTTGCACGACGAGGCATTTTCGCAAAAAGAATATCATAGCTGTGAAGTGTCTTGAAATAGCAGCTGCAAACTGCGTCCCTGTGAGTCACCAGTTCGTTCACCGTAGGCGCTTACAGCGCCAACATCGACAAAGTTTTGTCGATAGATTAGATAGCGAAACCGAGTTCGAGCAGGAGGTCTCGCATAGAAAATAGAAGCGATTGATAAAGCATTTCAATACGAGTC
>PIVW01000993.1 GCA_003353825.1 Chloroflexota bacterium | reverse complement strand
TTCAAAGTTCCTCCGCCGCAGTGGCGGCCCCACAAGCAACGAGGGCGGCCATCGCTAGAGGCTTTACGCCTCATTCAACGATGGTGTCCTACTCCCAGTTGAAGTGCAGTCCTACCGATGTACCCAGCAAGGTAATCAATCCACCCAGTATGGCGAAGAGGCCCAGCGGCATCATAATTTTCCCGGGCCTCATATTGGCGGCGCGGCTCAAACGTAAGGCCACAGGCAGCATAATGACCACCGTGGCCAGGTTGCCCATGAGCGCAGAAAAGCTTGTCGTCGCTGCGAGCAAGGCTGTGGTCAATCTACGCCCGGAACTTCCGCCAAGCTGTAGCAACCACTGGCTGATAAGAGCCGTGGTGCCGGCGCGGCGCATGGCCCCTGAGATCACAAACATTGCCCCGAGCGTGATGGTGGCGGAGGCGCCGAAACCGGAGAGCGCTTGCTCGACAGTGAGGATGTTGGCAACAACAAGCACCAGCAGCATCCCCAAGGCGATCATGTCCATGCGAAAACGATTGCTGGCAAAAAATATGATACCGATCGCGAGCACCAACGCGGTATACACTGCTGTCGGATTCATGTTTTCCATACTAATGCCTGGCGAGACCTTTGTCTATTCTCAGGACTGAGATCAGGTATTCCAAAGGCCATTGATTGATCCCCGCATTCATGTTCGTTTTGTGTTAGGCGACTTCCGAAAAATAATTGAGGGAGAGTATATCATTTTTCGGAAGTCGCTAGAGGCATTTTCGGATTGGAGGCTTATTTATTTTTCCGAAAATGCCTTACTTCACATTCGACCTACGATTGTGCTACACTGTGCCGACGACGATGCATTTCCATCGGGAAGGGTTCTATCATGTTTTCACGTTTGCGTATCCCCCTTTTAGCGCTTACCATTTTGGCTGCTGTACTCATATGGCAGTTTCCCACCAGCGTCGCAGATGAAGGCGATTGCAGCGAGATCCTGGTCAACGGTGATATGGAAAGCTCCGCGGGTTGGAGCATTAGTAAAGCCGCCTATGTCACCTCTCCCTATTTTAGCCCTATGCGTAGTGCCCGTTTGGGTCTTGTCGAAGGTGAGGATAGGAGCCACTTTTCCTCGATACGACAGAGCGTGACCGTCCCCGCAGGAAAGCAACTCGTGCTTTCCTGGTATGTGTACCCGCTTAGCGAGGATACAGGTGTCGATGATGCACAATTGGTGAGATTTCTGAATACTGCCAACGGGATCAAGAATATCTGGACCGATGTGCGTAATGATGCTGCTTGGTTAAAATGTAGCTATGATGTCAGCCATTCGTTGGATGATGCATTTGATGTGTACGTGGGCGTGCTGAATGTTGAAAATAATGATGGTAAT
>PIVW01000397.1 GCA_003353825.1 Chloroflexota bacterium | reverse complement strand
TGGTTACACTATGGCTCTTTTCAATATTTTAGTGCAATGGCATGGTTTTCAGCCCGATTCTGACGGATTTGTTCCTCTTTCGATGGCTGAATTCAGTCTTTGAACTAGCACCAATGGTTATTATATTCTTAAAGTTACGTCAATGCAGCGCTGAAATTGACAAAAAGCTTACAGTCAGCTTACAATTAATACAATCAAATAAGTAAGAAAAACTGAGAATTCTGGAAAGCTTTTTTGATTCACATTTCTAAGTATTGCTAATATATCTGCAGCATAGCGGATTTTCACGACGCTGTATATAAACCAGTTTCCACTGCCAGTGTAAACTGGTTTATAGTGGCAGTAAGGATGATTCCATTTAGAGTTTGCAACATCCATAAGTGCTGGCAGATTTGTGTCTCGAATGTTGCACTCGCAGCGCATAAATTGGAATTACTGGGAATATCGCAGACTTCGCTTGATTTTCCATGGATCTGAACCATGCCGACTTTTCCAGAATTTTCAGAATAAAAGGGTGATTCTCTCGGATCTTGTATCCCCTGCTGATGTTGGGGGTGGCCGTTGTCCCCCTCCCTCACCTACCTCTGATCGCTGGCGAAGCAGCTTTGAGCGCCAATGCCCCACGCATCAGAAAGCCGAAACGCCCAAATTGTACTTTGTCTCCGGCATCATACCGGGGGCGGGGGTGAACATAGCTATCTGCTGGCGCATGTGGCCCAGGCGCAGGGGTGCACAACTGAGTTTGAGATAGAGGGGAAGGGGGCATTCTTCACTTTCGTTTTCTCACTGATGCGCCGCTGAACGAGTCGGATACGGATGTGCGGATCAACTTTCTAGCAGGAGAGAATGGCATGGACCCTACCTTGCATGTATTATCAACCAAGAGTACTCCTTCACAGCCAGGAAAGCGAAAGAGTATGCGTCTGGCTATGTATGCGCTGTTTATCTTTTTGTTGGCCACTGTTGTGCTGCTGGGCATGGTAAAGGGAACTGCCCTGGCAGGTGATACTGATACGCCATTGCACGCGAGTTATTATGGAAGCTGCTCTGACAGGGGTCTGGCGTTGGCGATGAAGGGCGCCGGCCTGGTAAACAGGATAGAGAGCACGCTCACCCTAAATGTGCCGGGTACGCCGCTCCAGGCCTGGGTCTACTTTTCCGGCGGGCACAACAGTTCTGATCTCACAGAGGATGACTTCCCCGACGCTACATTCCGAAATGCCGATCTCCCGGCCGGCTCCACCAATGTCCTTTTTCAGGCACGCTCTACAGGGGGTGATCCTCCGATCATGGAAAGGATTATCCAGAGCCTGCAAATGGACGAGGTGTGTGTGGAGATCGATAAGGATGCCTCGGCAATTGCCGATCATGGCGTTGACACCTATACAGTAGCACACGAACTTGTGGTGGAGAATACGGGCCAGGTGGCGGCGACCTACTATCTCGACGACACTTTTGATTTTGACAGCGACTTCGTGATCAACGATGTGTCGGTCGAGAATACACTTCCTGGCACGATCCCAACCAACCCTACGTTCGATGGTGGCTCCGACCCAAAGATCGTTTCTGGTCAGAGTATCGGCGCCGGCATCACACATACCTGGACGATTCAGGTCGATGTCGATATCAGCGCCGACAGGGATAGCATTGCTGCCTGTGATCCTGATGATCCACGAGCAGGGATCGGCTTCTTCAATGAGGTTACCGTCATCGTCAATGGTGTTGCCAATGTTGAACAGACATGCCCCGCCTTTATCGACCTGGTCATCGAAAAAGATGATGGTGGTGTTACCGCTGTGCCTGGCGACATCATCGTTTATACGATCACTTACGAAAATGTGGGCGATGTCGACGCCAGCGGCGTGACTATCTCCGATACCGTGCCCGATTACACGACCTTCGTACCAGGCGGCAGCAGCTTCGGATGGTCGTGTGCACCTGATAACAACGATGGCAGTGATTGTGAGATCGGCATTGGCGCCGTTGCGGCTGGGACCGGGGGCTCCGTCAGCTTCGCCCTAAAGGTTGATGCCGAGCTACCTTCGTTTGTTGATGAGGTCGCCAACATCGCCTTGAGCGAGGATAATGGCGAGAATGGCCCAGCTCCCACAGCGGAGAACAGGCGCGGTAAAGAGAAAACGGCAGCCGCCTTCTCCTGCCAATCCATAGATCCCTTCGAACCAAATGACACCTGGGGGCAGGCAGTGGAACTCATGCCGGATGGCAGCACCTACAATCTGGACTTCGGCATGCCAGGCGATCAGGATTGGTTCAAGTTCGAGGCCATAGCCGGTATCACCTACACCATGACAACCTCGAATCTCGGCTATGATGCTGATACCGTCATGTTCCTCTTCCAACCCCCTGATTTCGACGAGGTAGATGCAATCGCAGAAAATGATGATGTGGTGCCGCCCCCGCCTTTCAACAGCCAGATAGTTTGGGAGGCTGCAAACTATGGCGCCTACTACTTCATGATCCGCCAATTTAACCCGCTCCTCGGCGACTGTAATCCCTACGACCTCACCTTCGAACGGAACTACAAAGATTACTGGCCTATCATCATCGTGCCGAGACCTTCACCAACGCCGACACATACGCCTACACATACATCGGTACCAACACATACGCCTACGCATACGCCAACGCATACGCCTACACATACGCCGACACCTACATCGACACCAACACATACGTCTACACCGATACCAACACATACGCCTACACCTACACCATCCATTGTCACAACGCCGACTCCTATACCCGGCATCAACACGCCTAATGGCGTAGCAGTCAATCCAAGAGCAAACAGGATCTATGTCTCTAGTCGTGATAAGAACATTGTCTACGTTGTCGATGGCCTGTCCCATAGCGTTATCGATGAGATCCCGGTCTGTAGTAAACCTTTTGGGGTTGCAGTGAATTCGCAGACCAATAAGATCTACGTGGCGTGTTTCACTAGTGGGCGAGTAGCTGTCATAAGCGGAGCCTCGAACACCGTCATTAAGTCGGTTCAAGTTGGACCAGAACCCACCTACATCGGCATTAACGAGCTTACCAATCGCATCTACAAGTCGGTTCAAGTTGGACCAGAACCCACCTACATCGGCATTAACGAGCTTACCAATCGCATCTACGTTGTCACACACGGGAACAACGGTCTTGTCGAGATCGACGGTTTCACTGATAATCGGACTGAGATATCCGGTATGGACGCAGGTGCATGGAGTGTCGCCATCGACGAAACCCGTGATCATGCCTATGTCACAAATAGAGATACCGGCAGCGTGATCATAGTCGATACTGATAAGATGGACACCGTCAGACATATTTATCCAGGCGGCGGACGTGAATCCGCATGGGCTGTCGGATACAATCCCGTAAGCGACCGGCTCTATGTCTCATTCACCGATAATGGATTCCTGACGAAGGTAGCCGTATACGAGCCTTCCGGTAGCAACTTGAATCGATTAGCTACGATTGACGTGCCCAATGGTGGCACGGATGCCGGTGGCCGCATAGGCATCAATCCAAATACGAATCACATCTTTGTAACGAGTGCAAAATCTGACGTCGTAACCGTGATCAATGGTGCTACCAACAAGGTGATCGCAACGATCCCGATGGGATCCGAACCTTTCGGGGTTGATGTCAATCCTGTTACAGATCGAGCGTACATTGGTTCCAAAGATAGTCACCAACTCTGGGTGATGCCAGATACCTGGTAGCACATAACGACAAGACGTTAAGCTTACGACGCTGTCCCTATAGAACAATGTCCGACACCCAATCAGAGGCAGAATCCCTCACAGGGTTCTGCCTTTGTTGTGCTAAGGCTGGGGTGACGTATAAAATGTGTTCGATTTCCTGGGACGCTCTCAGGTAATTTGTGGAGATCATCCCCAATAACAGTTAATTATTCACCGTTCACTATTAATTATTTCCACCACCACCTCCTCCACCACCACCTCCTCCTCCTTTCCTGTCCTGTCCACCGCAAGGCTTTCTGGGAAGACCTAATTCACAAAGACTATTTTATGATAACGATCATCGGTCTAGGGCCAGGTGATCCTGAGCTAATAACGCGAAAAGCCTGGTCCATTCTCACAAACGCGCACGAGGTTTGGGTACGCACACGCCGGCATCCTGCTGTGTCTGCTGTAGCAACCCAAACCACAGTCCACAGCTACGACCCTATTTATGAGCAGCACCAGCATTTCAGCGACGTCTATCAGGCCATCGCTAACGATGTGATCGCTCGCGCTGTCAAAGGTGATGTGATTTATGCTGTGCCGGGCGATCCTAGTGTGGCCGAAGCGACAACACATCATATTAGGGTGCAGGCCCGGCAACAAGGTCTCGCCGTCCAGATTATTCCCGGCGTCAGTTTTCTGGAACCCACCTTTGCCGCCATCGGCATCGATCCCATAACTGGCGTCCAGGTGATGGATGCCCTGGACTTGTGTGCGATGCAACATCCGCCAGGAAACCCGCAGCAGGGATTGATACTCATACAATTGTATAGCCGTTTGCTTGCCGGCGACGTCAAACTGACACTTATGAACGCGTATCCCGATGATCACGCAGTCGTGTTGGTAACGGGCGCCGGTACCGCCAATGAACGGGTGCAGAGCTTTGCCCTCTATCAACTTGACCGCCATGATGATTTCGACGATCTAACGAGCCTGTGGGTGCCCCCACTTGAGTATCCGGCCACTTACAACGCGCTGCAAGAGATCATCGCCCATCTTCGGTCGCCAGAAGGCTGTCCCTGGGATCGCGAACAAACGCATCTCAGCCTTCGCCCCTATCTACTTGAAGAGACATTTGAGGTGTTGGATGCCCTGGATGCAGAGGATAGCAGGGCGCTATCAGAAGAATTGGGCGATTTACTGATCCAGGTGGCACTACACGTTCAGATCGCTACTGAAGAGGGCGAATTCAAGCTGGCTGATGTGATCGATTATGTTGTCAGCAAATTAATCAGGCGCCACCCCCATGTTTTTGGGGAAATATCTGTAGATAATTCCACAGATGTCGCCCGCAACTGGGAGGCTATCAAGCAGGTCGAGCGCAAAGACAAACCGCCCCAGACGCTGCTAGACGGCATCCCCAATGCTCTACCGGCATTGGCGCAGGCTCAAACCTACGTGGAACGCCTCACTCGCGTGGGCTATCCTACGCTCAGATCAGAAACGATGGCTGAGCGAGAACTGGGTCGGACCCTGTTTTCTTTGGTGGAACAGGCTCAAATGTCGGGAATAGATGCCGAATCTGCACTGCGCGCAATGAACACAGCTTTACGAGATCGCCTGGCGCGCATCGAAGCCGATGTGGCCAAGTCGGGCCGCATGTTGACTGATTTAGATGAAGAAGAACAACATCAATTGTGGAACTAGTATACGACGGCCTAAATAGATAGGCGCTTACGCAAAATCATCGACAGTTTTTTGTCGATGTGTGTGGCAAGTGGCACGTTGCAAGTGGCAAGTTCAACCTTGTCTGCAAGCGAAGTTGTACCTGCGACCTGCTACTTG
>PIVW01000992.1 GCA_003353825.1 Chloroflexota bacterium | reverse complement strand
GGGCATCGATTAAGCGGTGGAAACCCTCGACCTCAAACAGGCGGCTGACTATCTAAAAATGCACTGGCAGACGCTCAGAGAGAAGGCCAAATCGGGAAAAATCCCCGGCGCGAAAATCGGCAAGCAATGGGTTTTCATCAAAGAGGACCTTGTCACCCACATTCGTTCCCAGTACGCTAGTCCGCGATCAAGGTCGCAAGTACAACGTATGGGAGAATCCTTATGTTATACAAGCGATCAAACTCGAAGTTCTACTGGTGCCGTTTCACCGCGCCGGATGGACAAAGAGTACAGCAATCTACTCAAACGGTAGATAAGAAACTCGCTCAAGAGTTCGAGGATCGGCTCAAGGGCGAGGGTTGGCGAGTGTACAAGCTCGGTGATAAGCCTCGGTATTTCTGGAAACAGGCGGTGGTTCAATGGTTCAGGGAGTCGTCACACAAGGCGACGCTATCCACGGACAGGCTTTATCTGGCCTTTGCGGATAACTACCTGGGTGATCTTTATCTGGATCAGATCGACCGCAAGACCCTGGAGCAGATTATCGCCGACAAGCTCGCCACAGGGGTTCAACCTGGCACGGTGAATCGAATGATGGAAGTGATCCGTGCCATCTTGAACAAGTGTGTGAGAGAGTGGGAATGGCTCGACAGAGCGCCTTATGTGCGCATGCTGAAGGAGCCGAAACGCCGGATACGCTGGATCACCCCGGATCAGGCCGAAGTCTTGTGCAGGGTGTTACCGAAGCATCTGGAGGCCATGTGTCGGTTTAGTCTGGCAACGGGTCTGCGTGAATCGAATGTTACCGGTCTCGAATGGTCGCAAGTCGATCTGGAACGGCGCGTGGCCTGGATTCACGCCGATCAGTCGAAGTCAGGTCGGGCCATGGGCATTCCCCTCAACAACGAGGCAGTCGTGGTGTTAAGGCAGCAATCGGGGAAACACAAACGTTACGTCTTTACCTATTTTGGTAAACCAATCGCCAAGGCGAATACCAGGGCATTCAGAAAAGGCTTAACGCAGGTGGGTATCGAGAACTTCCGCTGGCACGATTTGCGCCATACCTGGGCCAGTTGGCATGTTCAAAACGGCACGCCGATACATGTGTTGCAAGAGCTTGGCGGCTGGTCAGATATCCGTATGGTGCAGCGTTACGCCCATTTAGCACCGGAGCATTTAGCCTGCTATGCCGGCAATATCAGCGGTCTCAAAGGGGTAAGTGGTACATTATTGGCTACACCTGGGAATATAACAGCTTAGGAGTTACATTAAAAAACCCTTGCAAGTCACTGACCTACAAGGGCTTTAAGATGGCGCGCCTGGAGAGATTCGAACTCCCGACCGCTCGGTTCGTAACATGTTGACCGGT
>PIVW01000396.1 GCA_003353825.1 Chloroflexota bacterium | reverse complement strand
GCGTTAGCTATCGGGTTCGATTCAGTTGGTAAAACACCTATGTCAGAACACAGAAACAACACCCCCTATGCTGTTTTCGCTTAGCCGGAAATCTCTATAAGAGTGAAAAGATCTGAGAACTCTGGAAAACTTTTATGAGCTAATAAACTTCCGAGGGTTTAAACCCTCGGATATCCGCGTGGCTGATAATATACCCCCGTTTACACAGGTGCAAACGAGCAAAACCCCCTGTATATAACCATTGGTTATATAGGAGTGCGAACAGCCGTTTTAGACTTTTCCAGAGTTTTCAGGAAAAGATAGGGCTGATGGCTGCCACATATTGAAACCGGCATCTCATCACTCCGTGATTGTAAGGATTCTGATACTATTGCGCAAACTGAGGGTAAGATTCAGGAATGCGACAATTTTTGTGTCGAAACATCGCGATTCAATTACTGATTTCGAAGACCCATAGCATTGCACCTGAGTCTCATGCTCTTTTCTTTGCCCACCTTTCCTGACTGACACGCACGACTTTTGGAGAGCCCATCCCTGTCCTGCTTGCTTTGTGTTCAATGGTATGTGACGGGAAAGGCCTGCCACTGATTGCATTCACCATCAATCTAGTGACAATCTGATACCGACCTAATTCGGTCAAGTCCACCGGCGAAAACTTCTGCCCGAACTCTTTCGCTAACACCCCAGCATCCTCCGCCCCGACAACAAAGCTCACTAACGTCCCGCTATTACCAAAGATCGCCTTCTGCACTGCCTCCGGCATCTGCGCAACGTACTGATTCGCTAGCGTCACATTCAGGTGATACTTTCGGGCTTCTGAAAGCACCTTGACGAAGGAATCAGTGGCAAAATTCTGAAACTCATCAACATACAAATAGAAGTCACGTCGCTGATGCTCCGGCTGATGCACGCGTGCCATCGCCGCTAACTGGATCTGTGTGATCAATAGAGCTCCCAGCAATGCGCCATTATCCTCACCCAACTTACCCTGCGACAGATTCGCCAGCACGATCTTGCCGCTGTTCATGGCTTCGGCCAGATCAATAGAACTGTGTTGCACATCGACCACATCTCGAATTAATGGGGAAGACACAAACTGTCCCACCTTGTTGAGGATCGGCGCAATGGCTTCTGCACGCAAACGGTCGGGCATGGCCTCGAACTCCTTCACCCAGAAATCTCGCAACACCCGATCTTCCAACCTACTCAATACCCGCTGTCTAAATCCCGGGTTAGTGAGAATGCGAATGATATCTGAAAGCCTGGGCGAGGGGAGGGGAAGCAAGCTCAGCAAGGCGTTTCGTAGAATATACTCCAACCGTGGCCCCCAAGAGTGCCCGTACAGCTTATGGAAGATGGAGAGAATGCCAGATGCCACCAACTCCCGGTGTGTCACATTCTTGCTCTGAAAAGGATTGATCTTCACCACTCGGTCGGAGTCACTGGGATCGATGTAGATCACATCATTGGTGCGATGGGGGGGAATGTAATCCAACAGAGTCTCCACCAGATCACCGTGTGGATCGATTACACAGAGCCCTTCGTCATGGTTGATGTCATGGATCGCCATATTTGCAAAAAGGGTTGACTTGCCCGTGCCCGTTTTGCCAATGATATAGGTATGGCGTCTCCGGTCAACCTTCCTGATTCCATACGTCACTTCACGATTCTTGAACATCACCTTACCCAGAGGGCAGACATCGCCGTTCTCGGTCACAATCGGCAGGTTTTCGGGCGGTTCTCCAACCAGTTGCTTGCCCCAGGAGATGCCATTCACCGTTACTAGCCCTTCGCCCGGTAGGTGGTACAACGTTGCTGCCTCCTCCGCCGACAACGACAAAGCTGGCGTTAGGGTAGGGAAACGGTTCTTCATTGCTCGCAATAGCTGTGGCTGTAACAGCCGCCTAGGCCGCATCACCAATTCATTACCATGCGGTAAACTGAAGGTCTGAAATGCGTCCTGAAGGGTGTCGAGCCAAAACCTGTTTCGCCGCTTTGATGGCGTAGAAATAGCCAGACGCATTCGCACGCGCAGCAAAGCACAATCCTCCCGGCGTTTCGCCTGAGAATTTTCAGAGGACAACAAACTCGATTTCCACGGAAAGAATTGCTCACTAAATCCCTCTATCAGGTGTTTAACCCAGCCCCGGTTCTCCCTCTCGGCTAGCATCTGCAAGAGAATCATCTCTCGTGGTTCCGCTTTCGACAGCGCCGACAAAATCAGCGCCAACGGATCGTTTTTCTGAAAATCATGAAAGGTCTTGAGTGAAAGACGACGATCATGGCGTAATGTGACATAGACAAGCACAGGTGAAGCATCCTGATCGTTAACGCCATCGACAACGCTGGCAAGCGGATCTTGATCGGCTTCAGTTATAAGTATCTCCGGATAAGTGGCTGTTAGAACGCTTTGCAGATAGGCGTACGTACGAACGGGCGTACGCATGTAGAAGGCGGTCGACTGATCAACGGATGCGATTTCAAAGCTCAAAGATTCGCGCGTTCCCCGCCATCTGCGCCACCATTGGTTTTGTAGCTTGGGAAGGGTAGAGAACAGCTCAGCGGCTGCTTCCGACGTGGCCTGATTATCTCGTCCGGTTTGCAGTTTGAAGAGGGCGTGAGCGGCAGACACAGAAGGAGTATAGCAGTCATATTCTCATGTGATGACCCGAATTTACGCCGAAACACCGGTGAAGTTCAGGTGGCGGGCCAACTGTTGTTGTCGATGGCGGAGCAAATTTCCGGCCACAGCCAATCGTACAGCCAATGCAGTCGAACCATACGCCCGATCAATTCGAGATCTGAATCGCTCAAGTCTGCGTAATGTGGATTGAATTCCTGCAAATCGTCATTCGTGATGTCGATGTACGGGAAGCACTCATCAAGGAAGGCGATTGGCACACCCCAGGGTATTTCGAACGCTTCTGGCAATTCCAACTCGGAACCAATGGCAGGCTCCGCCAGCAGCTTAGCTAGCTGCGCCCGCAAAGCAGGGGACAGATCAGCGATGATCCGCTGAAGTACAGCGCTGATGGTGGGTTCCGCTGGCACGGAACTTTCTGTCCATGTGTTTTTCCACATACGGCAGTATATCATTTCACCAACCTGCCATCGTGGACAATATGAACAACGCGAAGACCCGAACGGGCATTTCCAGCATGGGCCAGAAAGGAATAGGGTTCTGGGTAGTGGTTAGATGGTAAGTGATGGGCGGTTTATACTACGGTCATGATTACCAAAACTATCGTCTACAAATGTCGAAAATGCGGCAGTGAAAACATCGTGAGAAACGGATATAATCTTGCCTTCTTCAAGCCCCAGCACGAAAATGACGACATGATCTTCTCTCTTCTGGGACAACAAAGAGGTTTTCCTTTGCGTACTCGCTGATATCAGCCAGGATTTCGGCGTTGATTTCGAGATCGCTGGTGTAATTGACACTGCTCGGCTCTTTCAGTAGCATGTCCAATTGTTGGTGGCGTTGTTCGTATCGCAAGGAAAGACAGCGCAGAATAGCGACCTAGACACTACTGTCAATCGGAACGAATTATGTTTGGTGCTTGTCAACCCCCTGAGATCCTGAAGAGCCTTATGTTTTTGGTGCTTGTTTTCCCATTTTGTGGTTGATAACATAACCCCATAGTTGCTTATGATGACCATCAAGTCCCATAGCAACTAATATCAACCACAACCATCAGATATGCCTAATGACAACGAATATCTAACCACCGAACAAGCAGCCCACCTACTCAACGTCCACGCCAATACTATCATCCGCTGGATCAAGAGCGATAAGCTGCCCGCCTCCCGCATTGGCCGAGAATACCGCATCCCCCGCCAAGCCATTACCAACGGTGTCTCCCTCGTCACAGTGGGCACGCGTATTATCGCCATCGCCAATCAAAAAGGGGGTGTGGCAAAGACAACCTCAACCCTCAATCTTGCTGCAGCCCTTGCACAACGAAAACAGAGGGTACTGGTGCTCGACCTTGATCCACAAGGGGGCTGCGCCGTCAGCTTGGGCATCGCTGCCGACAGCCTGAACAAAACCATCTACAACGTCCTTATGGATGACGATCTCAGCTTCGCCGACATCATCATGTCCACGAGCCATGGCTTCAAGCTGGCACCCTCCAACATCGATCTGGCGGGAGCTGAGGTGGAACTGAAACAATTACTGGCCGCCGAGCAAGTGCTCAAACGCAACCTGAATGAGATCGAATCGAAGTTCGATTTCATTCTACTCGACTGCCCGCCTAGCCTGGGCATGCTCACGATCAACGCCCTCACCGCGGCCAGAGAACTGCTCATTCCCATGTCGATGGAATATCTGGCGCTACGAGGCCTGGATATGCTGGCGAAGACAGTGTCCCGCATCCGCTCTGTCACCAACCCCAACCTTTCATACCTAGGCCTTCTCGCCACTAAATATGATCGCCGCACGCTGAACAGCCAAGAAATATTTGAGGCTTTGCGTCAGGCCAGCCACTCCACCGGCATCCACATGTTCAATTCATACATCACCAACTCGGTGCGCTTCACGGAATCGCCGGGGATGAATGCGCCGCTGGTGTTGTCACAGCCTCAGCATGAAGGGGCGAAAGCGTATATGTCCGTGGTAGATGAAATCCTATATGGCTAAACAGCAACGTCCTGTCTACGACCAAGGTCCATTGGTACAGAGCTTGAAAGCCTCGACTGGCCAGGGCGTCAACGCCTTGTTTCCCAATCCATCCCCTACCCCTCAACCGATCGGTGTCAATACCAAAAAGATGGAGGACGACACACAGCAAGCCGTCCGTACGCACGAACAGTCGAACGAGCGGTTATCCCCAAGCACGTCCGATCCCCTGTACTCACTGCCGACCGTTCCCAAGAAACGTCAGCCCGAACGCTATGCTTTCCAGTTCTGGGCGGATCAGATTACCCGCTTGCGCAAACTGCATAAACTCCTCAATCTTCTTGAGGATACTGATGCCCGTTCCGGTATCACCCTGTCCGATCTGGTGAGGGAAGCCATCGATGACTACTTGCACAAGCAGACTAAAGCGTTTCAGAAACGGGTATCTAGTCGACGTAAGGTAGTCGCTCGCTCAGGCGGACGCTCAAGCGGCCGTACGTATGATCGTTCGGACGAACGTCCGTACGATTCAGCGACCAGAGAGGCAGAGGCGACATGACCAGCCACTTCAATCGCCAGTTCATCCTCCTGGATTTCAAACTACTGGAAGACAAACGCTTCCTCATCTTCCTCGGCTCTTCCGAATTCGCCACCTATCTGGTGCTGAGACGCCACATCTGGCGCAGCGGTGAGAGCCACTACATGGGTTTGCACAACCAATATCGGCAACACCGCCTTCTCACCTGTTCTCTGGGTCGTGAGGCCATTGCCACGGCCACCGGCGTTGATCCCGACAATGTCTCCCGTCATCTCAGCGGTCTGGTTAAGAAAGGGGTGATGCGACGCCTTCGCACGGGCAGGCAGAACATCTACGTGTTAGGGGAATGGGTCGATGTGCATGGCGATGGCTCATATCGTTTGGAGTGGTTCTACCTTGAGG
>PIVW01000991.1 GCA_003353825.1 Chloroflexota bacterium | reverse complement strand
ATCACTGCTCGGAGCAAAGACCGCCTATGCCCTTTTAGCCTTTCTCCTCATTCAATTGTAAACGTGCTTCTTTATCTCTGTACCGGTTCCATGAACCATGCCCTAAAATCGTTCTGCCTCAACTACCCTTGAAATGTTAGGGGCCAGACCTGACCCTGGCACCCGTGCGCCTGCTGGCCAAAATGCAGGTGCAGAGGACGCACTTGGGCTTGATTCGTCTGAGGAAATGGGCAAGCTGCGCATATGATCCGACGACCTGGTCACCTCCCCCTTTCTACTTGTCTCTTTATTCTTCTGGTAATGTGCGAAATGTAGGCTTAGGACTGAGAAATCAATAACTTGCGGAACTCTACGGCCATTCAGACGAAGCAGTTAAGTATGTTATTCTATCTTAAGTCCTTATCGAGTATACTAAAAGGAATCCTATTATGTGGATAAGAATCGTAACTTCTAAAGCAGACCCTGCCAAGGTAACTGAGATCAGGGACCTTTACAACAGTGAGGAACTGACGAATTTCTTCAATGGACAAGCTGGCCATCGTTTTCACTACCTGCTAGAGTCTGAAACAGAGAAAGGAGATATCGTGTTCCTAACGGCCTGGGACAGCCTCGATGAGATGACAACGGCTTTTGCCAGTGACGCCCACAAACGAGTGGGAGGCAGATTTAAGCCATTTCTTGTCGCAGCTTCAGAAAGGAAAGTGTATGAGGTGCGCTAGCCTTTGCGCTAAAGGCTGAATAGAATATGTGATCAGTGTACAAAACCACAAAGTGGGATGCTGATTCTGAACCAAGTCCAATTTACGATACGATTGCCAATAACAGCGGCCCTCTATCTGATTATAGACATTCAAAAATGACGAACATCGCCTTTCTCGGCACCGGGATAATGGGTTCAGGTATGGCCCACAATCTACTCAAAACCGGATACAGCCTGACCCTGCATAACCGCACCCGGTCCAAGGCCAAACCATTGCTAGACGCAGGGGCAAATTGGGCCGCGTCCCCTGCGGATGCAGTTGCTGGTGCTGACATCATTCTAACCATCACCGGAGATGATGAGTCATCCCGCCAAACGTGGCTCGGTAAACATGGGGTTCTCTCCGGCAACCTAAAGCCCGGCGCCATCGCTATCGAAAGCACAACCGGCGCATGCATGGCTCCGGGGCCCTTTGTGCTGGCGAAGATCGCCTGGCCGGTCTTGAAAGACGTCCCGGCGATCAGCAACACCAGCAGGAGGATCATCACACCCGGTCCGATCAGTCCGGCCAGCTGCGATTGGGCCGACTGGCGACCCAGCGAGAAACCGAGACGCAGGAACAGGCTGCCTGCGGCCACACCAACGACCGCCCCGCCGAGGCCGACGAGCGCGT
>PIVW01000990.1 GCA_003353825.1 Chloroflexota bacterium | reverse complement strand
GCGAGGCTAGATATCCTCGATTTATTTGCCTCAGGTCATGATCCGTTAAACTCATTCTCCTACTGTATTATCTTTTTGCTTTTCGCGCCAGTTTTTTATGCAGGGGAGTGAACGGTTACATTTCTTACCAGATGGACGAGGTCTTCGATTTACGCTTGAAGGTGAGTTTCTCGGCTTCTTGAATCCATAGACTGTCGTGTAAGGAGAAGCAAATAATGAAAATTGGCGAATTCAAAGTTATGATTGCAAGCCTATATTATGAAGATGAGTTGGTGGCGGAAATAAGGAAAAAGAAAACGGACACCAGAGATTATGAGGTTGGATCGGTTCATATCGAAGACGGCAAGCCGATGATACATCTAGTACCGAACGAAATGGACGAGAATGGTGAATGGGTAATCGCTTACAGTATATTTCGCCGAATTGTGAAAGAGCTTGATGATTTTCTTGAGTCGATTGGCCACTCTGTAGATAGCAGAACCGATCCATAAAGAGCTTTCATGAGTTCAAGATCTTAAGTTTATCGCTTTCCCAAACGGTATTGAGAGAAAACATCCGGGCAGAGGGTGTGGCGAAAACCGCCGCTCTGCCCGGACGATACCGTTGCCTGTGTCGGCGCTCGAAGCCTGTCCTGAGCTTGACGAAGGGTTGCACTCCTGCATTGCTCTACTCTCAGCGCAGGCGGGGCAATTGTAGTACACCGCCCCTGCCGGACAAGTCAACCGTTCTGCATGCCAGAGCACTTTAACAACCGAACTGCATTGGGCTGCTGAGGGGAAGTGAAGAGGTCAACGTAACGAGCTACTTCTCCATTTCCAGCGCCCGATGCATTTGATTCACCAGATCGAGCCTGCGTTCAGGAGAGAGGTCGGGCGCAGCCAGTTGGTCGAGTAAGTGCGTCAGTGTCTGGGACTGACTGGTCTCAGGGAACTGACCGTCATCATCTGGCGGTGTCAAGTCCAGTCGCTTTTCGACTCGTTTCATGGCGGTGAAGTAGTCCTCTTCTACAGTGCGGTCGTGGACGCGGGCATAGACCATGGTGGAGTTTCGACGCTGGTGGCCGAGGAACTTTTGGATGGATGTGACCCGGCAACCGGCGTTGAGCAGTTGGGTAGCGCAGGTGTGGCGTAGCCGGTGGGGATAGACTTTGACGCCGACTCGTTGGCCGGCGGCTACATCACGCCTCAGACCCAACAACCCAAAACCCAATACGATTACGAAGGACTGGGTCGTATCTCACTGGCCACGCATCCCAACGGCGCCACCACCCGCAGCTACTACAAAGTAGGCCAGACCGGCAGTAGCGAACGGCGCTTGCTCACAGCAGTGATCGATGCAGCCAACCATCAGAGCATCAGCCGCCACGACGTCTTT
>PIVW01000395.1 GCA_003353825.1 Chloroflexota bacterium | reverse complement strand
CTGCGCCTGTCGATGCCGTCACGCTCAGCCCTTATCTCGGCGCCGATAGCGTCCGCCCCTTCACTACTTACTCTGATCGCTATGTTTTTGTACTGTGTCATACCTCGAACCCAAGTGCCGGCGAAGTGCAATGGTCGAGCCACTGGGGCATGCCCCTCTACCAACGCATTGCCAGCCAGGCCCAACATTGGGGTGACGGCAATGCAGGTTTGGTGATAGGCGCAACTTACCCCGAGGCACTGGCCGATGTGCGCGCGCTGGCTCCCGACGCCTGGTTCCTGGTTCCCGGTGTCGGGGCGCAAGGGGGTGATGCCGCAAATGCCTTACAACAGGGCGCAAATGCAGAGGGGCGGGGCGTACTTATCAATGTTTCCCGAGGTATCTCCTTAGCTGACGACCACAGACAAGCTGCACAATCTTATATCGAGAAGATGCTGGTTGAACCAGAGCCGGTACAACCGCAGATCCTTTCACATCAAATGCGCAAGTTGGCGCTTATGCTGCATGATTTGGGCTGTATCCGCTTTGGCAACTTCACTCTGGCATCGGGAAAACAATCACCGGTATACATCGACTTGCGTCTGCTTGTGAGCGATACCTCTGCATTGGCCTTGGCAGCCCGGATATATGCTAAGCAGATTGCCGGTCTGGTCGTTGATCGATTGGCCGGTGTGCCTTATGCCGCCTTGCCCATTGCCACAGCGGTAAGTCTAGAGACAGGACTGCCGCTGATATATCCTCGCAAAGAGGTCAAGACGTACGGTCGGGGCCAGGCTGTCGAAAGTATTTTTAATGCCGAAGAACATATCGTCGTGATCGAAGACCTGGTCACTTCGGCTGGCAGTTTGCTCAAATGCGTCGAAGTGCTGCGAGGAGCTGGTTTGGAAATAAGAGATGCCGTCGTTCTGATCGATCGCGAGCAGGGTGGATCGCAAAATCTGGCACTGGCCGGTGTGCGCCTGCACGCCGCCAGCACATTTTTGCAGCTTCTCGACGTATTGCGAGAACAAGAGCGTATCAACGCCGAGCAATATGCATCTGTCCGTGATTATCTCGGCACAAACTGAGAATGGCCTGGTTGCCACGTTTCGACGAAAAACCGTTCAGCCTGGTCGATGACGATCCGGTGGCGGGGCTTCCGTTCACAGAACAACTGACTAAGGCAGGCGCTGATGTGCGCAGAACCACAGAAGATGGCAGTGCCGGGACAAAAGGTCTGGTAACCTCAGTGGTCGAGCCATTGCTCAAACAGTCGGCAAACGACGAGTTGCTAGCTTGCGACCCGCACGGTATGCTTGATGCTCTGACAAATTTAGCAGCACGTTACCATATCCCCTCTTTTCGCAAGTTCTTGCAGAAATTAGAATATCAACAGAGTTCGCTGAAAAAACCATCCACTGCAGAGAGGGCGTAGAGATCGCAGAGGAAATTATAGGGTTTGACGCGGAAACACTCGTTCCGAGAAAAGCACGTTCAAACCCTACCAGTTTCGCTGTCTTCTCGACCTTCGTTGCTTATTTCGACCTCTATCCGGGAAGCCACTTGTAGAAATCAAGGAAATCGCTATGGCCAAATCACCGCTCTCAATTCCACCTCGTAACGACATTCCCGTCGAATTCACCTGGAATTCTGCCAACGCATTTCCCAGCAAAGTGGCATGGGAAGAGGAAATGCAGGTCATAAGCGAATCGCTATCTGATTTCGATAAATTCAAGGGACGCCTGGCATCAGATGCAACTACCCTTGCTCAGGTCATCGAAGCACTAGATGGACTCAAGGCGCGCGCGGAGAAAATGCTGGTTTATGCGGGTATGTCTTACTTTGTCGATACAACCAACCAGGAGGCCGGTAATATGTTCAGTCGTGCCAATGCGGTCTTCAGTCAAATGCAGGCAGCAACCTCATTTATCGAACCTGAAGTGCTGGAGATTGGCAAGGATACGCTTGAACGATGGTTGCAAGATGAGCCTGCATTGCGCCATTTCGAACACTTTTTTGACGATCTATTTCGTAGGTCGTCGCATATTCGTTCGGGCGAAGTTGAAGAGCTTCTTGGTATGTTGACGGAGCCCTTCAATAATGTTGCATTGACCGGCAGTATCTTCACCGATGGCGATTTGCGATTCGAGCCGGGTATCAGCCAGGAGGGTGATTCGTTGCCTATTACACAAGGAACCTGGGAAACGATTCTCAGGGGCACCGACCGTGATGCTCGACAAAGCACCTGGGAGAACTATCGCGATACTTATTTGGCATACCAGAATACCCTGGCCAGCAATCTTACAACGGCAATGAAGCAGAATGTGTTTTTTGCCAGAGCGCGTAAACACGTATCTACGCTCTCAGCCACCCTATTCGAGCCAGATATACCGGGCGAGGTCTATTACAATCTCATCGACACCTTCCATCGAAATCTGCCAACGTGGCATCGATTTTGGGATATCCGCCGCCGTGCTCTGGGTGTCGAGACCTTACATCCATACGATATCTGGGCGCCACTGACCTCTTCGCGCCCCTCTATCAGTTTCGAACAGGGCGTCGATTGGATCTGCAAGGCGCTGCTGCCATTAGGTGAGAACTATGTTTCTACATTGCGGCAAGGATGTCTGAGTGACCGCTGGATCGATCTCCTCCCTAATCAGGGGAAAACCTCGGGCGCATTCTCTTGGGGTGCGAAAGGCACCTACCCCTTTATTGTCATGAGCTATGACGAGACCATTTATGGGCTGAGCATACTTGCTCACGAACTGGGCCATTCAATGCACTCCAACCTTACCTGGCAGAACCAACCCGCCCTATACAGCGACTATTCGCTCTTTGTAGGTGAAGTTGCCTCGAATTTCAACCAGGCGATGCTCAGTGCCTATCTGCTTGACACAATCGAAGAGAGCGATTTCCAGATCAGCGTCATCGAGGAAGCGATGTCCAACTTCCATCGCTATTTCCTGATTATGCCCACGTTGGCGCGTTTCGAACTACAGGCCTATGAACGTCTTGAGCGGGGTGAGGGATTGACAGCCGAGGGGATGAACGAGCTAACAGCCGATCTGTTTGCAGAAGCGTATGGCCCAGCCATGCATATTGATCGGGAACGTGTGGGCATCACCTGGGCCACTTTTTCACACTTGTATACAAAGTTTTATGTCTACCAGTATGCCACCGGTATCTCCGGCGCACATGACCTGGCTAAACAAATACAGGGTGGCAAAGATCCCTCGAATTATCTGGCTTTTCTGAGTTCAGGTAGCTCACTCTACCCCCTCGATGCCTTGAAGCTGGCGGGGGTTGATCTGACCTCTCCTGAGCCGATAGAGCGCGCCTTTGCCAGAATGGCGACTATGGTAGACAGGCTGGAGGCGTTGGTGTTGGGTTGATCCCGAGTGGAGCTGAGACACTCTGCGTATATATCTTCGCAGTGGAAAGAGCCGTCGCCATAGGAGCCCATTAGGTTGATGGGGCCCTCTTGTAGGAGCGCCTCCGCCTTACTTCAACATCAATGCGCCATATCCTCACTATCTGCCACGATTTTGGCGTGGATATAACAGAAAGCGGATCCTGCTTGAGTACGATTCTTGCAGCGAGCTTCGGCCTTTGTCATTGCTTTACAGCGACCACGAGCACCCTCGTCTACCAGGTGCACATCTCCGTGGTAGGCGGTTGCCTCGACCGCTTCGATTTCTTGCTGTAACTGTAAGAATTCGCTATGAAATCCAGTGATGATCACCTCAGGGTCGGGAACGAGACCGGCGTCTGTGATCACACCCAGCATCACTTCCCCAGCATAGCTTATTATACTCACGCCGATGCCCATCCGCCCCGACTGCGGTACCCAGGCCATCATCTTATCTATGCGGCTCCCGGCGAGGTAGAGTTTCTGGCGAGGTCCCGGAACATTGGTCATGACGGCGGAAGCTTTACTGGCGAAGAATTCTACCCCTATTCTTTCGACTTCAATCGGGACAATACCCATCGCTTGCACAATCGTCAATCCCACCACTGCTTCTGCCGAATGTTTGAGTTCATCCATCCTACGTTTGACTTCAAGCAGGCGTTCGAGTGGATCCTCGATTCCCACAGGAAGCGCCAGCACCACCAGTCCAAAATAGTTACCCAGCTTGAGCGCCTCCTCAGGTGACCGCAAATTCACAGGTACCATTGCCCGCACCTCGATATCAGTCACCGATTGTTCGCGCCCGATCATATACCGTCTCAGTGCAGCGGTGACGGTGGTCAGTAGTACGTCATTAATGGTTCCCCCCAGCACCTGTCCCACTTTTTTGATATCCGATAAGGCCACTGGTTCTGACCAGGCAGCTCGATTTGAAACACCTAATTTGCCTTTGAATATCGTTTTTGGGTCTGGTGGCAACGTTACTAAGCGATTCAGGCTTTTGGCAAAACTTACGGCGTATTTTGTCGTCTCAAGAGGATGTCGTAGCGCCTCAAGGCTTTCGCCGGCCATAGTTTCCGTGAGTTTTCGTGTCGAGCTATAGGCATTGGCGGCAGGACGCAATAAACCCCGTAATCCTCGGCGGCGGGCGCGCACCCTCTCTTCCTCCTCGGGTTCCGGCCAGGGTGCGTCAGGGGCATCGTCAAACATCGAGAGTATGACCTGTATCAGAGCAATGCCGTCTGCGATGCAATGGTGCAGTCGTCCGAAAAATAAATCACCCCCTTCGTAGCCTTCGATGACATGAAACTGCCACAGAGGTTTACTATAATCCAGCGGTGTGCTAGACAGATCACTCACCAGGTCGCGCAGGGCCTGATCATCACCTGGTTTTGGCAGGGCAATGTGATGCAAATGTGCATCCAGATCAAAGTTGGGGTCGGTTTCCCAGTAAGCTGAACGCAATGGAAGCCGGGGATCGACCACTCGCTGCGTGAAACGATTGAAGCGTAACAGACGATATTCGATCGTCGCTCGAAGACGTTCGATGTCCAATGCACCAGAGACCTGGAAAAAACCATTGATCATCATTAGATTTGTTGGATCGTCCATGTGCAGCCAGGCAGCATCGACATGTGACAGATTCGTTTTAGGCATCTGAACGCTCCTCTACGCGACTAAAGACCTGGGCGTGGTTCAGAATCAGCGTCCCACGTCTTTACAAATTGATGTTTTAAGGATTAAAGATTGAAGATCAAGGACGATCGACAGAAGAATCCTTAATCTTTAGTCATTGATCTTTGGTTCTGTTCGCAATCGCAATCTTGGATTTGTAAAGATGCAAACTCGACAGAATGAACCATGCCAAGACTTGCTACTCATTATGTATAGTGTACAATAGATTAGCCTTTCAGACAATGCAGAATCAACAGATCCAGCTTGAGAATTGTCAACGTGCTTGTCGGCCAGATTCCGGAAAATAGCTGATCGAGTTGAGGGCTAGACAAGTACAATTTCGATCCGACAGCAAATGATTTTTGATGAATACTTAGATAAGTCACTAATACGACAATGGCACATTAGAATCCACTACATGTAGTATGTTTCTGATATGCACTACAGTATACGGGACACGCTAGATTCCGGCACTGCTACTAACGAACGGCAATTGATGTCGCCC
>PIVW01000989.1 GCA_003353825.1 Chloroflexota bacterium | reverse complement strand
TACGGAAAGTGGAGGCCCGCCTACCTGCACAAGTCGGAATACCCTTATTGACCAGGAGTTCTATATCACTGAAGCTCACCATTGCAAATCGTCCAGATGGTCAGGGCAATATCTCCGATATCCTGTACGCCGATGATGCTGTGATGATGACATCATGCATGGAGGAGTTGAAATGCTTTGTCACGACCCTGGCGGAAGTGTCGGGTTCCTGGGGCTTACAACTTGCCACTGACAAGACTGAGATTATGATGCTTCATAACCCAAAGGATGAGCCATCACCGGCGATTCCAATTGGGGGATTGGTCCTCAAAGTGGTCGAAAGTTTTAAGTACCTGGGGGCCTTGATTACACCAAATGGGAACATGCAGCTGGAAGTTGAGGCGAGGATAGGAAAGGCCAACGCGGTGTTCTGGGATTTGAAACGCACCATTTGGTCACTCGATATCAAGATGGAGCTCAAGTACAGATTGTATCGAGCTTTCGTGATACCGGTATTGCTGTACAGTTTAGAGACCGCTGTGCTGTCGGTGGAGATGGTAGACGAGTTGGATAGAGCCTACCATACCCATCTGCGACATTTGACGCGGATCTCATACGGAGACCGGCATAACGACACCGAAGTGCGTCGGCGCATGGGGGAGCTGTGCGGATGTTCGGTTTGGAGGGTGGGTCGGATACTGCAGCTGCGCAGACTTCGTTTTTTCGGACATGTGTGCAGACGGCCAACGACGGAGATGTCTCGGTGCATGTTGACAGCGGACATGGATGGGAAGCGGGTTGGGCGGGAGAAGAAATGGAGGATTGTGGTGAAGGATGACATGGGGACGATTGCTCTGGATACGGTCCACGACAGGGCGAAATGGAACAGGCAATGCACTGAGCACGTGGCATCCTTGGCTGATCAAGAAAACGCGTCAGGATGTGCGCCTATGTGTCCGTCGTGTAATTGTCCTGCTAGGAGGGCGACTGGGCTTAGAGCACGACCGATATGCTCTTTATGCACTTTACGTTGTACTGAAAGCCTTTACCGCTGCTGTCATTCCGACAAATGCAAATGGAATTGCTGCCACACCTGCTTCGAGGACTCCATGAAGGGCGACCACGTTTGCACCGTTCCCGACTGCAGTAAGGGACCCCACGACGGACCATTCCGTGGGAAGACTGCTCAAGGATTAATCTACCATTTACGTTACTTTCACAATATCTTTTAACACAAGGGACGCTTTACTCAAAGTCCAATACACCCTCACTGTTTCCTGTTCCTGTTTCCCCCCAAGTGCCATCGACGCAAGATGTGCAGCCTGTATCGCCGAGTCCCTAGCGTAACAGACAGCACTTCGATAACAAGATTGTCCGCAGGGGACGCCTTTAGCAGG
>PIVW01000988.1 GCA_003353825.1 Chloroflexota bacterium | reverse complement strand
GGAAAGATGGGGCAGGTTCTGGGGTAGGTGTAGATGTGGGGGTCGCGGTGGGATCGGGAATCGGCGTAGCAGGCACATCTTGCCGCGCCACCTCTACATAATGGATCCAATCCGGATCATCCGAACCGGAATCGAGCGCAAAATCATAGCCGTGTGTATTTTTCTGACCGAAATCGGGTGCGGTTGCGGAAAATGTGGCCTCATACCAGCCCAAATTATCTTGTATTTGCCCGGGATTGTTGTTCCGTAAAGTCTTTTCATTGCCATCCTGTCCCCAGTACTTCAGCACGGGATGATCGTCGCCCTCCAGCTTGTAACGCACTACGATTTTGGCTTGAGTGCCAGTCCCCCAATAAACATCATCGACTTCGAATTTGATTTGATCAGTTTCTGCTCGTCTGGCAGTAGCGCCATACTCCGACAGTGGGTCAACCTTGACTGCGCCAAAGGAGGTATTCGCGATGCCGTTGACGTCATCCGTCGTAATGCCGAAACCGGTCTGTTTATCATGGCCACACCAGCATAAAGCGTCACCTTTAGTACACTTGTAACCATCCTGATCAGCTATATCTTCCTTCGGTATATCTTCCGGATCCGATATGTTTTTACCGGGAAAATTCTCTTGATTCTCTTCATTGTTATCCTCAATTGCCTCTCTCAGCATGGCCCATACCGGTTGATCCAGGCTGGAATCTACCTTTTTACCCACATAACGTGCCGCCCATTCCAAGATGTCCGTGTGTTCAGTATTGTTCGGATAGATCAAGATGACATCTGCACCATAGCTTAGCGCCATGGCCAAACTGTGGCGGAGATGAGATCGTTCGTTGACATAGATTTTGTCCAATGGAGCAATAGCACTAGTATTATTGAACTCCTAATTGGTCGACATACTTTGACTGTCATGCGCCCACTGCATCATGTTCCAAAAATCAGCGTAGAACTTATCCGGCTCTTGATTATACCAGCTACAAACACCCTCGAACGATCCTCCGGTTATTGTATCTGCTGCCAACCCTGAATGTTTCAGACCGATCTGTCCACCGTTTGCTGGACTTGGCAGGGGATCGTAGCTTGAACTTTTATTACAGAGTGGGGACTCTACACCTCCAATGCAAAGCACGGCGTTGCGCCACTGGCTGGGCGAAGGATCTCTCTGAGTATAGTTTATGTAGGCGATCTTGTCGCTGCCTGCTGCATCCAATGCCCCTTGTACCGTAGTCGCAAACCATAGATTGTATTCTGCCCAGACCTGACCTTCATATGCTCCGAGGTAGGTTGCTTTTTCATAGTCTCCCTCATCTGGCTTAACCCAGGTCGAACTCGATGTATCATGTGCCCAGGGTGTGGCCTCTTGGTTGTTACCGCTGGCAAATG
>PIVW01000394.1 GCA_003353825.1 Chloroflexota bacterium | reverse complement strand
AATTGCTCCTGCGGGTTCATGATGACCTCTCTGATGATGTGATGTTTTTCAGAAAGGTTTGCTCATGAACCCGTTTCCGTCAAGTTTCGTCATACTCCAAGTTCAACTGCGGTGCTACCATGCCTTGAAAACGATCAGTTTTTGACACTTTCTCTCCACCAAATTGTCTGTTTTGGTACCGTAACGAAATTGGCGAAGGTATTATCTCATACGACATGATGTATGAGCCATTCCGCTCTACAAACTCTAGCAAAACATCTTTCTTCCCCTGAAGTGTAAGCTTCGACATGCTCATGCCGTCAGTTTCTAAATGTGCAAGACCTTGCCGTATTTGTGCGCTTTCACGGTCCAAAGAGGCTCTTGTGCGGGCATAGAACTCTTGCTCTTTCTCTTTGTCATGGCCTCTAAGAAAGAGGGGGTCATCCTCAGTCTCTATTCCCTCAAGTATGCCTGCTAAGGCACGCTTGTAGCTATTCTTAAACTCAGCGCCGGCAACATCTAAAGGCACATTTTTCTTAGGAGAATTGATGCCGGTGTGTTCACGCCAACGGAAAGTCCAATCTTTCACCTTGATTTTTGCATCTCCAATGGACATGGTGATTTCGTCGACGGTCATGGGATGGTGAAATTCTACGAAGAGGAGGTGCGCGCCTTGAGATCCCTGTAGATATCTATGCCAATGGTTATAGCGGTCCGGCTAACGGCACCGACATCTGGGCGCATCCGATATCTGTCAGTGAAGGTGCGATTAGCGTTCAGTGCATTGCCACCGACTACTTGGGTAACCGAGAATCCAGCGGTAATACCGTCACGATTTACGGCGATGGCACACCACCGACTATCTCGGCCAACCTACCGATCGAACCCATCCTTACCTCCCGCACGCACAGCGGAGCCTGGGCCGTGCCCATCGATGCTGCGGTGCAGGATCCCATGATCGAGAACAGCTATCCTGGAAGTGGCGAACAGTACGTTGAGATACAGCTGGAATCTGAAGAGGGTGTTCCCTTCGGTTGGCAGTACGCTTATTACATACCCATCGCCCAGGATACTCAGGAAGCGCAGTCACTCTGGGCCATACATTATGAAGCGCCCAGCGGCATAGGCGATCCTACCGGCAGCTACACCGTCAGCATTCGCACCGCCGACCGCGCGGGCAACGAAAACGAGAAAAAGGTCGGTGTTGTCCATCTGATCACACCTGATATGGAGGCGACTCTCGCTGAGGCGTATACTGAACTCGACCCCATTGGCGTGGCATCATCGACACCCTGCCCCCGCGTGTGACCTTTATCGGTGGCGCTACCGGCCAATTCTTCTTTGATGAAAACAGCGGTGATCCAGTCGTTGATATCGGTTACGAATTCGAGGCGGAGGATCTACATCTCGACATCGAACATTTCCAGTCACTTTGCACCGATCGGGGCGAAACCGAACGAGGCTATCTGGACGAATCCTGGGTCGAGGACCTCTTCCCGGATCTTACCGTGCATAATAGTTTGGCTCTTGCCTGTCATGATTGGGCTGAACAGCCGAATCCAACCGAACAGGCGCAAGCCTGCGACACATACGGCCACTGCACCTCTGTCTCGCTGACAATTGATACCTCGGCTGTGCAGCTCAGTGCTCAGGCTGCGAATCAAACGTCCGAACCGACCATCGTGTGGCCGCTCAATGGCAGTGTTGTTGCCATCACCGATACGATCACCATTAAGATGGCGGTGGCATCTGCCGGCGCCTTGCGTGAAATGGCGGTGATGAACATGGATAACGGCGATGTCTTTGATACAGCCACCCTTGAACAAAATGAGGACGTTAAACAGACGGTCCAGACCCTTACCTTCCCGGCCCCGGCAGAAAATAACTACGATTTAGGTGTACGTACCACCACCTGGGATGGCACCGTGACCACCGGCGATGGCGTCGACGTCCTCTTTGATTCTGAGACGCCGAGCGGTGGACTTATAACTGAAGTTCTGACTGAGTCCGATACTTATGGCATGACCAGTGGCATCATGCGTTTCAACGGTGCAGCTACCGATTCGATGGGTCATGACAATGTCGCTACGGTGCAGGTCAGTATCAATGGCGGACCCTATATCGACGCCACCTTGCATGGCGATGGTACCTGGTCGACGGCGCAGTATGTCGGCTCAAATCCTTTCCACCAAACCTTCGATGTTTCAGTTAAGAACATCGATCGGGCCGGCCATGTCACCATGAATGCCAAGTCCGTAACGGCTGATTTTGATCCGCCACCTGGTTTTGATCCTGGCGATACCCCAACCCCAACCGCCACGCCGGGCCCAACCGCCACACCATCACCGACACCCACGGCAAGCTCGACCGCTACGCCGACGCTTACGCCCATCCCTGGAGCGACGGCCACACCGACAGCTTTGGCAACGGCCACACCCACAACAGAGCCGACAGCCACGCCTACATCAGAGCCGTCCGCTACGCCGTCACCAACCCCAGTCCCAGGGGCAACGGCAACGCCGACAGCGACAACGGGACCCCCATTGAGGGTCAAGCTGTATTTGCCGCTGACCCTGAATTAGTCAACTAGCGTTGCCCTGGCAGGCTTTTTCCGCCTGCCAGGGCAACGGCGCCGGGTGAATCAGGTATTGGGCCGTGGCTATTTTTGACCGATGTCTGGCTAGAGCTTTGTAACCCAGTAGAGGGTAGACCTGTAGACAGGGCGAGTAATTTCAAGGCACAGATGCCCGGAACAACAGACCCCGTCCCGTGATACGGTAACTCGCAACCGCCGCCGGCACTATAAAAGAATCGCCTTGTTTCACCTGGAGCACGCCGCTTTCGCCTCCGTTCGTGATCGCCATCTCCCCTTCAGTGCATATCCAAAATTCGATGCTACGTTGTTCCGGCCCGGCAAACCCCACCTCGGGGACTATCTCGACCACCGACAAACTAAACTCGTCTGCTCCCGACGAGAATGTGTGTACATGATTCGGGTGCAGGTGTGCCGTCTGTATTTCAGGTTCAGATTCCTTGAATGCCAGCACGCTCAAGAGTTCGGGCACGTCGATATGTTTGGTGGTGAGACCGCCGCGCAAAACATTGTCTGAGTTGGCCATCAGTTCGATGCCCGTGCCTCGTAGGTATGCATGTAACTGGCGGGCCTGTAAGAACATCGCCTGACCTGGCTCCAAACGCACAAAATTGAGGAGGAGTGGGCTTAAGACGCCGATGTCCTGGGGATATTGCGCTTGCAGCTCGACGATCCACTCGAACACCATATCTTCGTCCTGATGCTGCTCAGCATAGCTGACAACCTCAGCTACAGCACGTTTCTGGCGAGCGCGTTCCATGGTCATGATGGCGCTGAAAAAGTGCTCGAGACCTGCCTCATCAGCTTGCGCGGCGAAGGCATTCACTTCCGCCGCCAACTCACCTGGGTCAACCTGTCGCAAAAGCGCGAGCATGTCAGCAATCCGCCGGAAGCCGTTCATGCCATAGATTGGTGTAAGCGCGCACAAGATCTCGGGCTTGTGATTTTCATCCCGGTAATTGCGGTCAGACGCTGTCATGGAAAGGCCGAGTGCGTTCTCACGGGCAAAGCCTGCGCCTGCCTGTTCGATGCTTGGGTGGACCTGGATGGAGACTGCCCTGGCTATAGAGAGAACTTTGAACAGGAAGGGCAATTCTCCAGAAAACTTGTCTGCAACTGCTTTGCCAAGAATCTCGTCAGGTGATCTTTGAATCTGCTCAGGCAGAGGTAACCACTCTCCTCCCACCAGCACCTCAGAGGGTGCTTTGGCATGCGCGCCCATCCACAATTCGGCCTGTGGCTTGGCTGAGGGCAGGGATTGTCCGAGTAGTTCGGCGATGGCATCATGCGAACCCCAGTCGTAGTTCTGAATGGGATTCCTCAGTCTATAGATCTCAAAGGGGTTCACGTCGGTTTCACCTCAGCGGCTCGGGTAAATTCATTTTTCGATTGAAGTTCTATCTCTATCCCTCCCGGTTGTCAACACGCTCACTGCATGCGTCCGTAGGCGCGCGCTGCATCTCTGAAATGCAGGAGATTCTCCCAGGGTGTCAGGGGTGATGTATTGCAACTGGAAGCGAAAATGAAATGTTGTTTATCGCCCATGCTATCGAACAGCGCACGGGTGTAATCATGGATCTTGTCCTCAGCATCTATTTTGATTTCCTGCTGAGCGGCATTCATGCCGCCGTTGACGGTGAAACCCTCATACCCGACCAGCTCACGTACCTCACCCAGTTGCACATCCCCCATCGGTGGCGGGGTGATACCTTCAAGGCAATCGATTTTCGATTCGCCAACCAGTGATAGCAATTTCTTACTGCGACCGCAGGCATGGACAACAAAAAACTTGTTGCGGCTGTGGATGATCTCCGCTGCTTTGGCAAAGAAACTGCCGCAATAGTCTTTGTAGAAGTAGGGTGGATAAAACATGGCGTCAAGGTTATCGATGGCCACAAAAATATCGATATCCGCGTTGTCCACGATGCGTTCGAGATAAGCCAGTGCTTTTTTTTCGTGAATGTCGGCCAGTTCCCTCATTTCGGTTTCATGCTTGAGGATGAACATCGTGGCGTTTTGTGGCCCGGCCAGCCAGTGCAACGCCTTCAAGGGTGATTCTGTGATGTTCGCCATAGCCACACCATCGTCACCAATCCGTTGCACCCAACTGTGGTAATTCTCGGTATCGAATTCGTAATCTCGAGCCTGCACCATGTATCGGATAGCCTCGAATTCTTCCCATTGGCTCCACCAGTACTTGGATTCGAAGTCGGCGCCTGCTTCGGGCGTGTAGGACCAGACTTGTGTGAGCGTGCCGTATGGAGTGTCGAATTGTCGCCGTAGTTCTTTTTTGTGAGGAGGATAAATGTTGAAGGCGGTTACGAGTGGTATGTCCAGATGGGTTTGTCCAACATACTTCTCGCTGAAATCCCCTTCCGGATAAACGGTTTTTGTCGCCCAATAAGTGTCCCAACGAGTGAGGATGTCGGCGTCGAGATACCGTAAAACATCAAAGGGATGCTCGGCATCTGCAACATCATCTGGTAGAGTACCGTTGAACTGGTGGTAGTAAAACCACTGGTAGAGATTGGGCGAAAAGGGCACCGTGTCGAACTCCTCGCCGCGAAAGGTCGCGAGGATGCGGTCACGTCCGGTCATGATGGGATCTCCATTGCATGTGTTGTGTGATAGTCATGGGGCATAACCATAGCCCAATTTCAACCCATTGTATACCAGGAGGTTTAGGAAAGGAGGCAAACCAATCAGGCAAGATGAGTTTTCCTATAGCCGGTTCTCATAACCTGCATTTTTCAACGCCTTAACGATTGCCTTGACATCTTGCTCCCGTTGCATGGGACAGACCAGCACGGCATCCTCTGTATCGATCACGATCATATCTTGCAAACCGATGGTGGCGATCAGTCGCCCGCTGGCATGCTCGTAGATCAGCGAATTGGCCGTGTCGACGCCTAAATGGGAGCCGATGACGAAATTACCCCGTTCATCTGGCTCCAACAAGGGTAGTAAACTCCCCCAACTGCCTACGTCCGACCAACCGATTTCGACAGGG
>PIVW01000987.1 GCA_003353825.1 Chloroflexota bacterium | reverse complement strand
GCCGCGGAGAAGCAATGGGAGGTAATCCAGGCGGACTTCGCGGCCGCCTACCTCAACGCCAAGCTCGACAAACCAGTTTACATACAGCAGCCCCCGGGACTGGAGCAAGGGGGCGAACAAATGGTATGGAAACTTAACCGGGCAATCTATGGCATGAAGCAGTCCGGAAGGCTATGGTATGATGAACTCAAGGGGACTCTCAGGAGCCTCGGATATCGGCCTGCCAGGACCGACCCGTGCGTCTTCATGCGGGGAAATGACATCATCGCTGTATATGTGGACGACCTGTTGGTGACAGGCATGGGGGACAGAGCGAGGTTGAACTTAATCATCCAAGAGCTGGGGGAGTTTTACAGTATCACTAACCTCGGGACAGCGCGACACTTGCTTGGGATAGGCATCAACCGTACAGAGGATGGAACCAGCCTAGATCAAACAGCCTTCCTACGAAGTGTTCTCGAAGAAGCGGGGATGCTGCTCACACCAAGAAGCACACCGTGGGATCACCGAAGTGACGAAGACGACCCGGGGGAGGAGCTCAGTGCAGAGAAAACGCGGAAGTACAGGAGGCTGTTAGGAAAAGTGATGTATTTGGCGAATTGCACAAGACCAGACGTCGGCTTCACGGTCTCTAACCTGAGCCGGAGCATGCAGGAACCCAAGGCACTGCACTGGGATAGGCTCACCAGGCTGCACCAGTACCTAGCAGGCACGCCCACGTTAGGACTGCTCTATCGGCGGGAAACAGGCACGTGTGAAGTGACAGCTTACGCGGATGCAGCCCTAGGGCACGATTGCTCACAAGGAAGGGGGAGGTCGGGCATCATAGTTAAACTTGGTGGAGGACCGATACCTTGGGGAAGCCATATCCAGCCGGTAGTCGCCGACAGCAGTCAGGCAGCAGAACAGCTAGCGGTTCACGGGGCAGCGCAGGCGACCCTAAAGATCAGCAACCTGTTGGAGGAGTTGGGGTGCAAAGGTCAGAACCCTCCGATCATCCTTGAGGACAACGATGGAGCTAGGGCGATGATCGAAGGAAACGTGAGCGGAAAGAAACGATGCAGGCATTTAGCCCTCAAGTACCATCTGGTACGGGAATCCTGCGAGGAAGGAAAGATAAGGATCGCGCGAGTCGACACTAGGGAACAAGCGGCTGACGTACTGACAAAAGGGAACCACGGCAAGGTGGAGTGGAATAGACTTGTAGGCCTGGTAAGAATGGTAGATACAGCAAACGGAATCGCCTTACGTGAGGGGGCGTGAAATAGCGTACACACCGTAGGTGTAAACCCAATGTGGATAGCACGTTGCGGCGCTCGGCTATCGTATTGGAACGATCCCCAATGAGTGATTGTTCCGCTTCAGGCTAAGCGCGTAA
>PIVW01000986.1 GCA_003353825.1 Chloroflexota bacterium | reverse complement strand
GTCGGCCTGGATAGTAGGTGGTTTCGCCGTTGACTACGGCTTTGACTCGGTTGCCGTCGCCGTCGTAGCTGTATTCGGCGATGGTGGTTGAGTTGAGTGCTACCGGCGCCAGGGTTTCGTCGGGCAAGAATGTTGGTTGATTGAACATCTCGGCCTGAGAAACAGCACCACTGCCTGAGACCAGAGCGAAGTCGAATTTGCCCAAGTGTTTGCTCGCACCAAGTAGGCAGCCTTCGTCATCCAGAGTTGGTTATAGAATTACCCTACAAAGTTTGCGTCAGTCGCGAGAAAGTTATGCATCCTGAAAAGCGAGGGGGAAGTCTGAAAGGCGAAAGCTGATAGCAGCAGACATGATACGATGGCCGCGTGCAGTCACCCGGTAGAGATGAGCGTTTTTGACCTTAGCCACGAGGCCGTGCCCACGCAATTTGGCGATCAAGCGTGACACGCGAGCACACCGGCGTTTGGCCTGTTCAGGAGAAGAAGGGGGATGATCGTAGAGACGGGAGCGGAGGTCACGGTTGCGAAAACCATTGATGGCATGTTCACCGGCCAAGACAGAGGCAAACAGAGCAGCATCTTGTTGAGAGACTGGGTTGAATCTAGCGAAGCGTTTGCCGTTCTTGGAGCGGCGCCGGCACAAGTCGTCCAATTCTTGAACGGCCTCGCCTTTGAGTTGCGCTTGCGCTAATGCAGTCAAATAACGCTGGTTGGCTTGTCTGCCGACCTGGGAGTAACGCCAGATATTGGCCACGCCCTTGTTCATGGGCTTCCACCGCCGCTTGCGGCCTTCAGGGGTCGGGATGACCCGCAGCACCTTAAATTCGCGCGGATTGTTAATCGTGGTCTCTATGCGGAGGACACTCCACTTGTCATACATCTTGATCGAGTTGCGTTTCATGCGATGTTTGATGCGCCAGCCTTCAGGACGTTTCTTCAAATCCGTCGTCACTTCACCTTTGAAGTTGCCATGTAGCTTGCGGCCCAGAAAGCGCATCACATTCTCAGACGAAGTGTGCAAAAGGGCGTGTTCGACCAGGTCTGGAAAAATTGCTAACAGGCTGGCCCGGTCTGCAAACATCTCATCCGTGGCATACTCGCACTGGTCAACGACCCAATAGTAACTGCCCAAGCCAGCTCCCTTGATGGTAGCCATGAAAGGGTTCACCTTGCGAGCAAAGGCATTGAGCAGCCGAGGCCAACTGCGATGTGCGAACTTGTCGCATAGTTTCTGAGCAACCGTCAGATCAGCTATGTGTGCTGAAAACTCTGGAAAAGTCTAAAACGGCTGTTCGCACCCTCATATACAGGGGGGTTTTGCCCGTTCGCACCTGTGTATACGGGGGCAAAAAATAGCTCAAAAAAGTTTTCCAGAGTTC
>PIVW01000393.1 GCA_003353825.1 Chloroflexota bacterium | reverse complement strand
CTTTGCTCCTCGCAATCACTGCTCGGAGCAAAGACCGCCTATGCCCTTTTAGCCTTTCTCCTCATTCAATTGTAAACGTGCTTCTTTATCTCTGTACCGGTTCCATGAACCATGCCAAATATTGGGTAAAAGCGCAACGGTCAAACCCAACGCAAGTGCATTGACGAGTATGCGTACGAGAATAATTCGCCAATTTAGGTACTTCTTTATATATGATATCCTTTTCATGGTGGTACTCCCTCTACCCAGAAAGATGCGAGCGATAACCTGCAGGTAAGTGCTATATCTGCGGAATGACTCAGTCTCTGCCGTACTTGGCTGCCAAAAGGTTCCAGCTTCGGCGCATGGTCTGGACGACTTGAATAGATTTCACACCTGGGGATTATACCATGCCAGAGGATATTTCATGGTAGCGCTATGGCGACGATGGAACGTTTCTTGGCATTGACAGTGTTCAAGCTGGAGGGATCGTTTAGGTGCCGCCGTGCTGTGAAGATCGTAGTGTAAATTCCTCGCCTGGTTTTTGCGCTACGAAGATGCCGGACCAACTGCATATGCACATGACTGTCATGTTCCTGAACATGACCCGGGCCGTGACAAGTGGCACTACACACAGTAGCGCAAGTTCTCTATGTTGTAGGCAAGCATTCGGAACTCAAATCACCACTATTTCTTGGAGGAAACAAAATGGATATAAAATTATCTGAAGTGAACTGGATAGGAGTCATCATCGGCGCGGTGATCGGCCTGGCAGCTATCATAGCACTAACTCTCATTGTCAACGTCGGTTATGGTGTCGTTCTTGGATTTCAACTACGTGGTGCGCCACCACAAGGTGTTCTGTACGCTGCATTACGCAGTCTACCGTTCGCGATTCTGGGCTTGATTTGGACCCTGATCGGCACAACCATCGGTGGCCGCATAGCAGGTAAGCGATCAGAGCATGTGTCACAACTGGCCGGTCTTATCGCAGGTATCCTGATGGCTATCGGCCTCGCCATTGTAGCCGCAGAAATCAGTGTTTGGGCGCTCGCCACAGTGGTTATCGCCATCGCCGGTGGATGGTTCGGAGGATTCCTGGCCGGACGACGTGAAGACAACAGCTACGATGAGGTCTACGCATAAGAGTGCACATGGTTCGTAGTAAGCGCTTTAGCGCTCTCTTGGTAGCGCTAAAGCGCTTACTACGAACGGCTATCCTTGAAGGCAAAAGGTTGCAAGCAGGTTTCTAGATAGAGAGGCAGTTATGTTAGGACTGAAGCGAAGCGGAAAGAAAAACGGAAAATAAGCCCTTAAAAGCGATTACCTCATCGAACTGCGGGATGTCGACAAGATTTACCGCAGCGCCGCCGGAGAGTTTCACGCTCTGAGGGATGTGGATCTACAGATCGATGGCAGTGAGTTTGTGGCTGTGATCGGCAAATCGGGTAGCGGCAAATCCACCCTTATCAATATGATTACGGGCATCGATCGTCCCTCGGCGGGCGAAGTGCTGATCGGCAATGTTCCCGTTCACCGCCTGCAAGAGAACAGCTTAGCGACTTGGCGAGGCCGCAATGTTGGGGTCATTTTCCAGTTTTTCCAATTGCTTCCAACGCTAACCGCCATCGAGAACGTGATGCTGCCGATGGATTTCTGCAATATGTTTGCGCGCCGAGAGCGCAAGCAACGGGCTCTACATCTCTTGGAACAGGTCGAACTGGCCGATCAGGCCAGCAAATTGCTTTCGGCTTTGTCGGGTGGGCAGCAACAAAGGGTGGCCATCGCCCGGGCATTGGCAAACGATCCACCCATCCTCTTGGCGGATGAACCTACTGGTAATTTGGATTCCAAGACCGCTGAATCGGTTTTTAATCTTTTCGAAAACCTGGTCGGGCAGGGCAAGACCATTCTTATGGTAACCCATGATCAAGATCTGGCTGAGCGAGTCTCTCGAACGGTCGTCATCGCCGACGGCGAGATCGTCGAGAGCCGGTCAACCGAGGCTATCGTGGCAGGGAGGATTTAGATGATGTTCGGTCCACGCTGGCGCAAGGTCTTCCGGGACATTTTGCAAAACAAACGACGTACATTTTTGGTTGTTCTATCTATTGTCGTTGGTGTGTTTGCCGTTGGCACGGTCGCTCATCTGCGGGCGATTGTTAGCGAAGATATGGTGGAAAGCTACGAAGCTGCGAATCCCGCCAGTGCCATCCTCTACACGCAGCAAGCTTTCGATGACGATCTGGTGGCTTCGATTTCGCGGATGCCCAAAGTGGTAGAGGTCGAAGGCCGCCGCCGCAGCATCGTCGTGCGTTTTCAGCATCCCCAAGATGATACCTGGTATCCCCTGCGACTCTACGCCGTTCCCGACTACGAGGCGATGCGCATCAACATCCTGCAGCCCGAGCTGGAATTCGGCCCGGACCCCGGCAAATGGCCTGAACCCGACGTGTACCCTCCCCCCGAACGGGAAGTGTTAATCGAACGGACATCGCTCTTGCTTGCCAGTCAGGGATTGGCACCCAATGGCAGCCAGGGGGATGTGTTGCTGGTCGAGTTAGCCAGCGGCAAGAGGCGAGATCTGCGCATGGCCGGCTTGGTCTACGATAGCGTTCACGGCGCCGCGCCTTGGACCGGCATGGCCTACGGGTATCTGACCTTCGATACGCTAGAGTGGATGGGATTACCCCGCAGCTACAATGAACTACACATCCTGGCAGCAGGAGATCGCAACAGCGTACAGCAGATTCAGAGTGTCGCTGCTGCTGTCGAAGATAAGTTGGAGCGCAGCGGCCATGAAGTCAATCGCACCGATATCCCTACCCCCGGAAAACTCCCCCAGGATTCGACCTTTCAGACGCTGGTATTGCTTTTAGGGGCGTTGGGAATCTGTGCCCTTTTTGTCAGCGTATTCCTTTTGATCAATACAGTATCGGCCTTGCTGGCTCAACCGGCAGGCGTCAGTGGCGGGCGGGTCGTCACGCCAACCCGCTTAACCGGCAGGCCCTACGCTTTCGAATCGCCTTGCTTGACCTGCGAGCGTCAGCCCGTCCGCCTGCACGCTTTGTTAGCGCGGCCTGGAAAACAGATGGAGGGTGGAGGACGATATTTTGCAAGGTCAATTTGGTGTTCCGGCTCGCTGGCCCTGGCCCGCTTTCGATTTGCTAGCAACATGGCGGGCGGCGACATATCAAACGGGCCTGGGGGATGGCGCTCGCTCAGTACACATCCTTCCTATGGCCTATTTTCAAGATGTATATTTCCTTCTCCTCCCAATTCACGTCAAAAAGGACACGATAATTGCCTACTCTCAATCGATAATCTGCAACTGGATGATTTTTGAGATGCTTGATCTGTGGAATGTTGGGAAATCTTTCCAAGTCTTCGATTCCCTGTTTGATTTTGGGCAGACTTGAGGAGGGAATCTTCTTCAAATCCTTCGCGACACTCTTTGCATAGACGATTTTAAACATTCATTTGATTCCAAATCTCCTCGTGAGTCAAAGTGTCTCCCTTCTGGATTTCCGCTCGTCTTTCCAATAGTTCCGCTTTTGTATTTCGATATTTCGATTGCTCAAGTAATAGTCTGAGAAAATATGTAGCTTTTTCCTGATCCTCTGTGTCCAACTTCTCGAAGATACGCATATTTATGGCGTACATATCTGATGGCTCCATTTTGGCGTGAAAGGCGTTGCAGAGACGTCTGTGCGGTCCGACTGCTGTCATGTTCGCGATCATTTTATCACGTCGGGATCACTGCGTCAATGCATTTCAAAAATCGCGCGACTGCTGGCCTCCGCGGACATGGTCCATCGACTGACCCGCTTCGTCAATCCACCACGAGGTCGGCCACTGTGGGCCGGCGGCCGCCCGCGTGGACCCGCACATCATGCCCGCGGGCAGGGACGAGACGCCACGCGTTTTAGGCTTTTGCCGCTTGTCTGCCCGAGTTGCATTTTGCGGGACTGCCGTTAAGTCTGTCGCTCTAACGTGACCGTTCACGCGCTGCTGTAAGCCGTCGCGTGCAACGGCTTGTTAGGCGCCTCCTGCCATTTTTAGCTTCCCAGGTATCGCTTCTTCAAACGGGTTTCCTTGACTCGGCCGTTCACCAGTTCCACTCTATACGCCGACGCGCCTTTTCTCGAAGTAACAACCTCTAACAACCTTGTGCCTCGAAAGTGTAAGGCCGCACCATCGTCGGCAGCATAACCACTGATCATACCTTCCTTGATGGCTTTCTTATAAGCAGCGGAGCGCCCCTTCTCACTGTCATAGTGCGGGCAGGCACTTGCGTCAATGAATCCGAGACCATCTCCCAGTGGAGCCAATCCGCCAAAAGAGTCCGTGAGGCCATCGCGAAACCAGCAAATCATTCCAGCGCTGATGCCACACAGAATTTTGCCTTTCCGCCATGCTTCGCACAAGATTCGATCAAGCCCATGAGTACGCCAGATTGAAAGCAAATTGGCCGTGCTTCCTCCACCGACGTAAATGATGTCTTGCTCCGCCACAAAACTCGCGATGTCTGATGTGAGAGCTGGCTGTCTTGGCAGTGCTGGTGGATCAAAAATTGTCAGATCCGTCGGTATGGCGCGGCCGCTGAAAGCCCGATAAAACTTGACCAGATACAAGGCAGAATCTGCGCTCGCTGTGGGGATAAAACAAACCTTTGCTGGTTTCCTTGGCGCCAATGAAAGGATAAAATCATCCAAGAGGGGATTGTTGGGCTCCATGGAAAATCCCCCCCCGCCTAAAGCGACTATTTGGCCTTTCATTTCTTCCATTTTCAATTCCCTGATAGGGTCTTGTGGTGTCTAACGGCTACACTCGTCGGTCGGGCGGGTCAGGCAGCCAACTTCCGAGAGGGGTGGGTGAAGCGCCATTTTCGAGTTGCCACGCTTGACCGCCAGGGCGTAGCGTCCTCCTGAGCAGAGCCGAAGGGCCGATCCGGTGCAGTGATTGTTAGACCAGCGGCGCATGTTCGATCTGTTACCGTTGCAAAAACGGCAGGTACTTCTTCCAAATAGATACTTCATTTGGCTCAGATTCATAGCCATACACTGCCACACTGTGGGCATCGCCATTGGAGACGTAGATGTAGCCACGCTCTTCGTCCACCGTGATGTACCACGGTCCCAATCCTTTTGTACTCATCGTCGTCATCACATCTGTGCCTCGAATGACCGACATGGAGGCTGAAAGGCGATTGGCTGTGTAAATGTAGTCATGAGTTTCGTCATACTCCACTATCCGTATGTCATAGGTGGGGGGCGAGGTCGGGATCTCGATCTTGGCGATCAGCTTGTCTTTCTCGACCACCACGATGTGGCTGGGCGGTCCGTCCCACGATGAGACATACGCCCAACCTCGTTTCGTATCAATAGCGATATCAGTGAATAGATATTGACCGGCTCCCATATCGAGGCTTCTCAAGTCATCTTTGCCATCCCAATAGATGATGCGACTCTTGTTCTGGATCATATACATCTCACCCGTCTTGGGATTGACTTCGATATGCTCGATTCTTCCTGCATATTCGGGATCAGAACCGAGCAGGGTGCTTGTAATCAATTCCGTGCCCTCGATCACAGAGAGAATGCCCCTTTCCTCCAT